>CBDTZF010000303.1:0-3529 GCA_965364825.1 uncultured Rhodocyclaceae bacterium
GCTCAGTCCGCTTTCAAGCCAGCTTCCTTTACCAGCGCCGCCGACTCGGCAGCGCAGACCGCGCGCCGGTGTTGGACGCCGAAGGTCGCTGGCAGACGTTGCGCGTCGGCGAGGTGGCCGACGAGGTCGCGCCGGCGCCCGAGATTCAAATACGGCGGCATCGGAAATGAGGCGGCGCGAAGGCGGCCTAATCTTGCCGGCTTTACTGATTTTGCTTCTGTTTGGTGGCATCGCCGTCATGCTCGGCGGCAACGACCTGGCGGCCCGAGTCGAACTCCACTATCACCAGGCCACCATTTCTAAACTCGCCCGCGCCCGCGCCGCACTAATCGGCTACGCCCAAAGCTACCATTTGACGCACCCGGGCCAAAGCGTCGGCTACCTTCCCTGCCCGGACTTGGACTCTGCAACCGACGAAGGTAGTGCTGAATGGAGGAACTGCGGCTATAAGGGCGATTTTGCCATCGGCCGATTTCCCTACAGAACCTTGGGCCTCCCTCCCTTGCGCGATGGCTACGGCGAATGCCTTTGGTATGCCGTGGCCGGCAGCTTCAAAAATAAACCAAAGGGAGACACCCTGAACTGGGACACCCCAGGCCAGTTCAACATTTCCGACGGCAGCCGATCGCTAATCCCCGCCCTGCATGGCGATCAACTAGCCGTCGCCGTGGTCTTCGCGCCCGGCCGGCCACTTGCTGGTCAGAACCGAGGCAGCTCAGCCCGTCGTTGCAGCGGCGACGCCGTCGCTGCGAGTGCGTTGCAAGCGTATCTCGAAGGCGACTACGCAGTGCCCGGCAATCTACCGATCGCCATTACGCAAGGCCGTCCGACCGGTTCAGCAAAGAATGACGTCGTCGCTTGGATCACTGCCGACGATGTTTTTTCCAAGCACTTCGTGAAGACGATGCTGGACTCACTCGCATCCTCGATTTCCGCGCACCCCGACCCGCGCCCCGTCAATCCGGTCACCTTCAACAATATCGACCGCGGCAGCTTTCCTTTGCCGATTCCGGCACCGCCGCCACCGGCAACGCTGTCGGCAACCGAGAAAATGATCAATAGCGTGCTCACTGGCTATGCCGCCTGGGCTGACCACTTTCGCTATTTCCGCTGTGTCGACGTCGACGACCCGCCCTGCCTGACTGTGATGGACGACTCCGACTCCGACCCCGATTCCGACCCCGATTCCGTCAGCACCTGCCCCGCGGCGATCGTGTTCGCCGGCCAAGCCTCGCCCGGCCAAGTGCGCGAGGGGAATAGCGTGACCAGCGCGTATTTTGAAGACCCCAACGTGGACGCCATCGACAACATCACGGGACATTTTGTCGGCCCCCCGAATTACAGCGATATGATGCCCGCCAAGGACATCGTGCGATGCCTGACGTGACCGATCGCGCATCCCGAGGCCATTCTCAGCGCGGTTTCACGCTCGCCGAACTGGCCATTGTGCTCGTCATCATCACGATCCTGGCGGCCGCGCTGATGGTGCCGATCAGCGGGCAGATCGAAAGCCGGCAGCGCAAGCAGACCGACGACGCGCTTGCACGCATCGAGTCGGCGCTGATCGGCTTCGCCATCCTCAATCGCCGTCTGCCCTGCCCGACAATCGAAACCAACCCGGCCGCTAGCGCCTATGGTGAAGAGGCTCTCTACTTCGACACCTTTTTGAACGAATGGAAATGCCACACCGCCTCTGAGGGCATGCTGCCTTGGCGTACGCTCGGATTGGGTGCGCACGACGCATGGGGCACGCCGCGAACAGCCACCTCGGATCCGTGGACTGGTTATTGGCGCTACCGGGTCGATACCAGATTCGCAGTGCCACTGCCCCCCCCTGCGCCACATCCTTACCCCATCACCCTGGACACTGAACTCGCCGACCACATTGACGTGTTCGATCACGGCGGCGCAAAAGTGACCGCCAGTCGCGCCGAAGCCGTGGCGCTGTTCTACTCGACCGGCGCCGACCGCATTCCGAACGGCCAAAATGCGGCGTACGAGGCCGGCTCGCACCCAAGCTACGAACAAGGCGAGCCGACGACCACCTTCGATGATATGGTTAGATGGTTCGGTCGCCCGCTGCTGATCGCGCGCATGGCCGAAGCCGGCGTCTTCTGACACCTGCCTCCCGCGGACCATGACTACCGATAACGCCCTCTCCGACACGCTTGCCTATCGATCGCGCAGCTTCGCGGAGCGCCTGCGCAGTGCCGGCATGCAGCCGGGCGACGACGAGGACACGCGGCTGGCCAAGTCGTTGCTGGTGTTTGCCACCGGTCTGATGAGCCTCGCCTCCGGCGTGTGGTTGCTGCTTTACTGGCTCACCGGGCCGAAGTTGTCTTCCACGCTGCCCTTCCTGTTTCAGGTGCTGCTCGCCGGCAACCTCGTGTATTACATCTACAGCGGCAATTTCACCTGGTTCCGCTTCAGTCAGTTCGCGCTGTTCCTGTTCTTTCCGTTTGTTGCGCAATGGAGCATGGGCAACTTCATCAGCGGCTCGGGCGTGATTCTTTGGGGGCTGATGGCGCCGATCGGGGCGGTGTTCGTGATGGGCTTGCGCGAGTCGATGCCGTGGTTCTTCGCTTATGTGTTCTTCACCGCGCTCACCGGTGTGTTCGACTACCTGCTGGTCGATGCTGGCGTGGCCGACGCCGCCACCGCCGTTTCAATGCGCACTTCGGTCATCTTCTTCGCGCTGAACTTCATTGCCATCTCGGCAATCGTCTATGCCTTGCTGCGCTTTGCCTTCGACGAAAAGCGCAAGACACAGAACAAACTTGAAGAGGCGATGGCGCTGCTGACCGAGGAGCAAGGCCGCTCCGAGCGCCTGCTGCTCAATATCCTGCCCGACTCCGTCGCCCGTCGCCTGAAAACCGACAACCCGACCGTGGCGGACGATTTTCACAGCGTGACGGTGATGTTTGCCGACATCGTCAATTTCACCCAGATCGCCAGCGGCCTGAGCGCGCCGCAGGTGTTTTCGATGCTCAACAAGGTGTTCTGCCATTTCGACGATCTGGTGGACAAACAAGGCCTTGAAAAGATCAAGACCATCGGCGATGCCTACATGGTGGCCGGCGGGCTGGACGCGCGCCGCAGCGACCCGTGCGACGCGATCGCCGATCTGGCGCTGGAGATGCGCGAAAGTCTCGACGCCTTGTCACGCGATGCTGGCGTGCCGCTGGCCTTGCGCATCGGCATTGCCACCGGCCCGGTGGTCGCCGGCGTGGTCGGCAAGCGCAAATTCATTTACGACTTGTGGGGCGACACCGTGAACCTGGCCAGCCGCCTGGCGGGTGATGGCAACCCGAACGCCATTTATTGCGACCGGCGCACCCACATGCACCTCGAGCCGCGCTTTCTTTTTGCCGAGCGCTCCAGCGTGCGCATCAAAGGCAAGGGCGAAGTGATCGTCTATGCGCTCACCGGTGCGAAAGGCACTCGCAAGCGGTCTCAGTCTGCCGCCTGATTGGCGTGGAATAATGCGACGCGACGATGGCGTTGGGCGGAAAAGCGCAGCGCCTTCCGC
>CBDTZF010000304.1:0-3515 GCA_965364825.1 uncultured Rhodocyclaceae bacterium
GCGACCAGCAAAGGGTCTGCGGCCTGCGTGCTGTGAGTGACCAGAGCGGTTACGGCCAGGGCGGCCAGGGCCAGTTTCTTCAAAAGCGATTTCATGGTGTCTCCCGTGTGCAATGGGTATGGTTTTTGTTGCTATGCAAAAACACTTGCATCTGCTTGTTACGCTGCAAATATACTTGCACACCGGCGGCGAATGCAAGCACAACGCGCACCTCGCCGCGTCGGGAAAGAAACCACGCGACCGATTCGTCGCCACTCGATCACCGGCCTCTGCGAACCGTGCTTGCGCATCGAAGAAGTGCTCGGCCACGGCGGCGTCACCGCGCGCGTCATTGTGGGCGGCACGCTGCAACGCGGCGATAAGATGGTGTGCGAAGCGGTGGAAGATTCGACCGCGCCGTCTGCCTGATCGTCGGCGCGAACATCGGTCGGCCGACGCCCGAAGAACGATTGGCATGAACCCGCGTCACACGTGCACGCCCCACTCGCACGTCAGGACACCATTGTGAGCATCCACCGCGTCATACCCCTTCAGCCCGCCGACGAGGCGGATGGCGACGACGAAATCGACCGTCGCATCGCCCGATTGACACAACTCGCCCGCGAAGTGTTTCACCGGCAAGACAAGGCGGAGCGCTGGTTGCGCCGTCCGCAGCGCGATCTGGGCGGCATTTCGCCGCTTGAGATGATGGAAACGCCGGCCGGTGCGCAGCAAATCGAGTTGATGTTGCGAAGCTATTCGGACGGTTGAACCGGCACACGCGCCGCCCGGTGTCGTCCACTGCGCACCGCCAGCAACGCAGCGCTCAGCCCTCCCTTCGTTCACCCTGGCGCCGTTTCCGCCAGGCAGACAGCGCACGCCCGCTGGCCGCAATGCGCGGCAACAGATCGGCAACAAAACCGATGAAGACCAGCGCCCACGCCGCAAGCGCAAGGGTGAAGAATATCGGCGGGACAAAGTCGAGAAAATGAAAACCCATCGCGCGAGCCATCTGGTGCGTGCCGGCGGCATACATCCCGAGCGGAAACACCGCGCCCCAGTACAAGGGGTCGTACTTCAGGGGGAAACGCTTGTAGACGTGCCGCCACACGACGAGAATCAACAGCATCGGTATCCACCAGGTGCCGGTCGCCCAGTAAAAAACCGAGAAGCCCTTGAGAAACGGCAATAACGAATCCAGAAAGGGCGCATGCGCCACGTTGAGGATGAGCAGCGCGCCGGCCAGCGTGGAGATCGCCATGGCACCCATGTTGATCCAATAGGGCGGCGACAGATCGGCGGGTGAAAAACGGAAGAAGGTGTAGCGATAAAAGATCAGCGACATCATCCAGATGTACAACATGCCGCCCCACAACCACATGGAAAGCGCGAAGAAATTGATGCCGAGCTTGTACGGCTGGTCGATATGGACCGCGAGCAATGTGCCCAGCACCGCGATCGATTGCGTTGCCACCACCGCGAGAAGCCAGCCACCGGAAATTCCCTGATCGAGCGTGGGCTTGTTTTCCTTGACCGTGAAGGCGGTGAAAATCGTGTAGGTCAGTGCGAGCCACAACACAATCGCCACCACCCACAAGATCAGTGCAACCCGATCACTACCGTCAAGAATGACGAACTGGCTGCCCAGAACGTTGGTGCCCGCCACCATGGTGAAAAATCCCGGGCCACGCAGATGATCCACCATGTCGCCGAAAAAGTGCCGCGGGTAGATGACAAGACGCACCACGGTCGCCAGCCAGAGCGCCACATAAATCGCGATGTTGATCCAGAACAGAATGCTGGCAATAAGCGGCATGGCCAGCAGATGTGCCGCGATGGAGATGATGCCAGTCGCCATCACGATGCCGAAGCAGGCCGGCGACAAACCGTCCAGATCGCCGAGCAAGCGCTGCGTGGCGACATCCTGCGGATTTTGGTGGGCGGCAGAATCAGTCTTCATGGTGGCGAGACGCGCTTTTCGACAGTGACATTCCGTTATAGCCGATTCGCTCGCCATTGGAACCAAGCGCTCACTCAACCGGGGCGACACGCGCACTATCGGCGAATTGACCTGTATCAACCAGAATGGGTCAGTGTCCGTGGTACGAATAGAAGTGCTCTGTTGAGGTGATATTAGTGGATTCAGTCCGTCATGGCGCGGTCCGGTGCAAGGCGTTTTCTCGAAGCCATAGTGGGTCTATGTCGAGCGGAAACAACGCAGCGATGGGCCGTTGCATGACTGACCCACCGGGCGTCCTGCGTGACACTGAATCCATCAATATCACCTCGACAGAGTAGTAGATGCGGTCGACGCATCCGTATGCGTCGCGGCCGCTTGCGCGACCACATGCATCGCCTTCGCAACGCAAATCACGGAGGAAAGGGATGACCCAGACCAAACCTAACGACTGGAACCCCGGATCGGCAGAAGTACGCAATGACCAGATCGCCGCTTACGATGACATGCGAAATCGCTGTCCGGTCGCCTACAGCGACTATCTATGGTGGTCCCTGTTTCGCCATGAAGATGTGATGCGGGTGCTGGAAGACCACGAAACCTTCAGCAACGCCGCCTCCAATCACCTCTCCATCCCCAACGCGATGGACCGGCCGGAACACACGCCTTACCGGAAGATCATCGAAGGCTACTTTACGCCTGAGCACATGCAGGAGTTCGAACCGGTGTGTCGGCAAATCGCCGATACGCTGGTCGCCGATCAACCGCGCGGCGAAGAATTCGAGTTGATGTCCACGTTCGCGCAGCCCTTCGCACTGCGCATCCAGTGCGCCTTCATGGGCTGGCCCGACGCGCTGCATGAACCGTTGCGCGAATGGATCGGCAAGAACCACGCCGCGACGCGCGCCGGCGACCGCTCGGCGATGGCGAAGATCGCGGTCGAATTCGACGGCTACATCAAGCAACAGCTCGTCGTCCGCCGCGATGCTGAAGATCAGGCCCCCGACGACGTCACCACCCGCCTGTTGCGCGAGCACATCGGCGGCAGGCGGCTGAACGACGAAGAGATCGTCAGCATCGTGCGCAACTGGACGGTCGGCGAACTGGGCACCATCGCCGCCAGCGTGGGCATTCTGGTGCACTACCTCGCCACGCATCCCGCGCTGCAGACCGAACTGCGCCAGACCCCCGGCGACCTGCGCGATGCGATCGACGAAATCCTGCGTATCCACGCCCCGCTGGTCGCCAACCGCCGGGTCACCACCTGCCCGGTCGAAATCGGCGGCCGCAAAATCGACGCCGACGAACGCCTGACCTTGATCTGGGCCGCAGCCAACCGCGACGAAGCCGTGTTCGGCGACCCCGACACCTTCGATCCGGTGAAAAACCGCGACAAGAATCTGCTCTACGGCGCCGGCGTGCACGTCTGCCCCGGCGCGCCGCTGGCGAGACTCGAACTGGAGGTGCTGATGGAATCGCTGCTGGCGAGCACCAGCGAAATTACGCTGGTTTCGGACAAATCCCCCGAGCGCGCCAGCTTTCCGGCGAGCGGCTACTCGTCCTTGCCGGTGTGTTTCCG
>CBDTZF010000305.1:0-3512 GCA_965364825.1 uncultured Rhodocyclaceae bacterium
ACGAGCATCACGGGTGTCGCGACGACGAGCCCGATCGGCCCCCACAACCAGCCCCAGAACATCAAACTGATAAAAACCCCGGCAGCATTCATGGCCAACGTGCGACTGGTCATCAAGGGCGTCAAAATGTTTCCCTGAATGCTGGTGATGACCAGGGAGACTGCCGCCACGATGAACGCCATCCCCAGGGTGGCGAATTGCAGAAAAGCGACCAATCCGGTGGCGACAAAAATCACTCCGGGGCCCAAGTAGGGAATCATGCTGGCAATACCGGCAAGCGCGCCCCACAGGGCGGCCTGTTCCACGCCCAGCCAGATGAATGCAAGCCAGGTGCCCACCCCGACGAATACCGCGCCGAACAGCATGACGAAGAAAAACAGGCGCAATTGGCGGTTGATGTCTTCAAGAATTTCAACCGTCAGTTTCTTCTTGCTAAGCGTATCGCCGGATATTTTCACCAACTTTTCTTTATACAGTCGGCCGGAAGCGAGGATAAAAAATACCAGCAGCAGAACCGAAACAAACTGGCCCATGAACACCGCGGCACTCATCGATCCACCAAGTAAATACTCCCTAAAGTCGAACGGCGCGTCCTGAATTTGTACTTTCATCACGCCTTTGGGTGTTGCCTTGCCACCCGTTGCGGCGTCGTTATTGGCCGCTTTCTCGACTTGAACTGCGGCAGAGCGCAGTTTTTCCAGTACCGAAGGCGATTCATCGTTCGCGCCGTCGTTCGCGCGGGTGAATTTCTTGACTGCGCTCGGCAGCTTGTCAAGGAGGGGAACCACTTGTTCCTGCAATGAGCCGGCGGCAAAGTAGGACGCGCCAAACAGCGCGGACACGACCAGCAGGGCGCCCACCCAGTGCGGCAGCCACAGGCGGCGCTTTAGGAGTGAAACGATCGGGTACAGCGCGTAGCTCAGCAACATGCCGAATACAATCGGTGCAAAGAAGCTTTGAGCCCAATCGAGAAATACGATCAGCGCCAGAACCGTCAATGTGGCGAGGGAAGCACTACGGATATTGATCGGCGCACGGACGAATTTTTCGTCCGGGGTATTTGAATCCATGGCGTGATGGCTGACCGGCGAATAAACATGAAGTGTAGCAGCGTAACGACAGCGTTTGAGGGCAAGACGGTTGCTGGTTTGGCGCGCCGAGCGGACGTTGAGAAGCCGCTCGTCGCCGGACACACGTGTGAGCGCGCAGCGGATCAAATCGATCGGCGTGTGGTGCTTTCCCGGTTCAGCCAGGATCGTTCTCACCACCCCGTCCACGCCGTGACTGGAGTACGCCTTCGCACTTCCCGGCAAGTCAACCCGGCGTGGGCTGTTTCAACCGTCAGGTAGCTTCGGGCGGGTAGCTGATCTGCTGTCCGCTGACGCGTGCGAAAGGGGTCAGTTTGTGCGGCTGTAGCCGTTTGGGGCTGGCGATCTCGCAGGTGGCGATGCCGTGCACGATGAGGGCGTCGGCGATCAGCGAGCGGTGGCAGCGCCACGGCACCGCTTCGGCGCACATCAGCGCGATTCGATCGCGCTGCGCCATTTCGATCAGTCGCTTGAGTTCGTCGGCGAACTCGGCGCTCTGCATGTAATCGGCATAACCGCGAAACGACAGGTTGCGCCAGCCGGCATTGATCGAATCCGGCACGGTGCGTCGAAAGCCGCCGAGCCCGCGTGCATGCACATAACCAATGCTCGCGGTGGCGAGTTGATCGGGCAGCGCGTCGCCATTGAATTGCGGGTTATGCCGTGAACGCGGCACGGTGCGCACGTCGACCAGCAGCGTGACGCCGTGGGCGGTGAGCATGGCGAGAAAGTCCTCGATCGGCCGCGTCGAATGACCGACCGTCAATACCTGACAGCGGTCGGCCTCATTGTGAGGCGGAGTACTTTCTCGCTCCGCCATGTCAGTCGATCAGCTTGCCGACGCTGCCCCGCAACACGGGCAGGAGTTCATCGTCGAACCAGCGGTTCGCCTTGAACCAGGCGACGTTGCGTGGCGAAGGGTGGGGCAGCGGGATGACACCGGGTGCATGAGCGCGCCAGTCGCGCGTCGTCGCGGTCACCGAGACGTGACCCACGTCGCGCAGAAAGTGTCCTTGCGCATAGCCGCCAATGAGCAGCGTCAGTTCGATTTGCGGCATGTGCGCGATCAGGCGCGCGTGCCATAAGGGCGCACATTCGCGCCGCGGCGGCAGATCGCCGCTGGCCGCGCGTCCGGGGTAGCACAAGCCCATCGGCACAATCGCGATGCGGGTGGCGTCATAGAAGATGTCCGCATCGATGCCCATCCAGTCACGCAAGCGTTCACCGCTGCGGTCGGACCATGGAATGCCGCTCGCATGAACTTTGGCGCCCGGCGCCTGACCGACAATGAGGATGCGCGCGGTCGCGCTCGCTTGCAGAATGGGGCGCGGGCCGAGTGGCAGGTGGGCCTCGCACACACGGCAGGCGCGCACCGCGCGCAGCAGGCTGTCGAAAGTCTCGCCGTCAGGCGTGTCGGCGGCGCTTGCGCTTGCCTTGGCTTTGGCAGGTGTTCGGCGGTGAGTTGAAGGCGGCACAAGGTGCAAGCCGACTCAGGTCGACTGACCGCCTTTCTTCGCCGCCACCTGATTCATCGTGTCGAGCGCCAAGGCCGAGTGTGCATAAGCGCCGCCGGCGCGCATCTCGGCGGCGACCCAGATCGCTTCCATCACTTCTTGCTGCGTCGCGCCCTTATGCAAGGCGCGCTCGGTGTGGCCCCGGATGCAATACGGGCATTGGGTGACGTGGGCCACGGCGACCGCGATCAGGTCCTTCATCTTGCCCGACAGCGCGCCGTCGGCGAACACACTTTCGCTGAAGGCCTTGAACGCGGCCGCCGTGTCCGGCGCAAGTTCGTTGCGCTGGCGGTGCAGCGCGGCGGATGATTTGGGGTACATATGGCTATCCATGATCAGCTCCTTGTCAGACGATCCAGGGGTCACGCGCTCGCCGTGAGCGCGCCTTCGAATTCGACTTCACTGCGCAGGCCTTCGAGGTCGCGATGCACGACGGCGACCGCCAGTTTCTTGCCGTCGCGCCGATAGGTGAGCTTGCAGTCGCGCGCCTGCAGACTACCGTCGATGTCGACCGCGTCGAAGCCTTCGGCGTGCCCCACGTAGGCCAGACCGAAGTCGTATTGCTCGGTCCAGAAAAACGGCACCATATCGAACGGCTCGCGTCGCCCGAGCATGTTGCGCGCGGCGACCTGGCCCTGGCGCTCGGCGACCACCCAGTGTTCAACGCGGATCGGCTCGCCGCTGAGCGGGTCCGGCCAGCGCGCGATATCGCCGGCCGCATAGATCCCGGCGGCGCTGGTCGCAAGGTAGCGGTCGACGCTGATACCGCGATCGATCGTAAGCCCCGCCTGTTCCGCCAGCTCGATCGCCGGCCGCACGCCGATGCCGACGACCACCATGTCGGCCTCGAGCGTCTTGCCGTTCGCCAGTGTCACGGCGCGCTCGTCGATCGATGCGACGGTTGCGTCGA
>CBDTZF010000306.1:0-3501 GCA_965364825.1 uncultured Rhodocyclaceae bacterium
GTGGCCGCTGGTGGACGAAGGTGCGCTGGTGCAGGATCAAATCGAGCTTGTGCTACAGGTGAACGGCAAGCTGCGCGGACATCTCAATATCGCCGCCGACGCCGCACGCGAGACAATCGAAGCGGCTGCGCTGGCGCATGAAGCGGCCGCGAGGTTCATGGACGGCAAGCCTGCGCGCAAGGTCGTCGTCGTGCCCGGTCGTCTGGTCAATATCGTCTGCTGATGACCGAAAGAAGCGTCATGACCCACTCGCTGGTCGCATTGTTTGCCATCACCCTGCTCGGTGGCTGCAGCGCGCGTGCCTGGTACGGCGGCCTGCAGAACGCCGAGCAACAACGCCAGGCCACCACCCCCGGCGCCCCCGAACGCACCACGCCCGACATGCCATACGATCGTTACGAGACCGAGCGCAAAGGCACGTCGACCGGAGACCCGCAATGAACGCCCTCACCCGCCGTCGCCTGCTGCTCGGTGCGCTTTCCGCCAGCACCCTGTCCGCCTGCGGATTCCGCCTGCGCGGCGCCATCGACATGCCGTTTTCCTCGGCCTTTGTCGATGGCAATCCCAACGATCCGATGATCTCCCAACTGCGTCGCCAGTTGCTCGCCAACGACGTCGTGCTGACCGACACGGTGGCCGCCGCCCAAGTGCACATCCGCATCCTCGACCTGCGCAAAGAGCGCGACATTCTGAGCCTCAACGCCGCCGGCAAGGCGCGCGAATACCGCTTGTTTTACGTCCTCGGCTACGCCGTCGACCGCGCCGACGGCACCACGCTGCGCGCCCCCGACCGCATCGCCATCCGTCGCGACATCACCTTCAGCGATAACCAGCTTCTCGCCAAAACCGAAGAAGAAACCATGCTCTACCGCGACATGGAGGCCGACCTCGTGCGTCAGCTCATGCGCCGGCTCGCCACCGTCAAGGTCGACGCCCCCGCCCGTCAGTGATCCTGGACACGGCAGGTGTCCGCTTTTTGGCGTCGATAAATGTCTGACAGCAGCGCGATATTTCCTCCACACGGACTTCACCCGACGGGTGAGAGCGCTACACGCCCGAGTGTGCGACTACCGTTTCCAGAATGAAACTCACACCGGATCACCTCGCAGCGCATCTGGGAAAACCGCTTGGCGCGCTCTATGTCGCGCACGGCGACGAGCCCTTGCTGGTCGCCGAAGCCGGAGACGCGATTCGCGCCGCGGCCAGGGCGCAAGGCTTCGACGAGCGCGAAATCCTCGTCAGCGGCCCTGGGTTCAACTGGGCGGCGCTGTTTGAAGCGACCAGCAACCTCTCGCTGTTCGCCAGCCGCAAGTTGATCGATCTGCGCGTTCCCAACGGCAAACCGGGCAAGGACGGCGGCGACGCGCTCAAGCGCCTGGCCGAGTCGACCGCCAAGGTGGCGGACGACGTGATCACGCTGGTCACGCTGCCCGAACTCGACTGGGCGACGCGCAAGACGGCGTGGTTTAGCGCGCTCGCCGCACACGGCGTGATGATCGAATGCAACGCGCCGCCGCGTGAGCAGTTGCCCAACTGGCTGGCGGCGCGCCTGGCGGCACAGCAACAGTCTGCATCCCCCGACGCGTTGGCCTTCATTGCCGAACATGTCGAAGGCAATCTGCTCGCCGCGCACCAGGAGCTTTGCAAACTCGCGCTGCTCTACCCGCCTGGCGCGTTGGACACCGACGCCGTGCGCGAAGCGGTGCTCGATGTCGCCCGCTACAGCGTCGATGGTCTGCGCACGGCCGTGCTCGAAGGCGATGCCGCACGCTGCAGCCGCTTGCTCGAAGGACTTGAAGGCGAAGGCACGGCGCCGCCCCTGGTGCTGTGGGCGCTGGCCAACGAAATCCGCACGCTGGCACGCCTGCACGCAGCGCAGGCGGCAGGCCAGCCGCTGGCCGGGGCACTCAGGAGCGAGCGCGTTTTCGACGACGCTCATCGTCGCGCCGTGCAACAGGCGCTCAAACGGCTCGCGCCAGCACGCTTGCGTGCGGCACTGACCCATGCGGCGCGTATCGATCGCGTCATCAAGGGGTTGGCGCCCGGCGCGGTGTGGGATGAATTCCTGCGTCTCACGCTGCGCCTCTGTCGCACCGCGCCGCGCTAGCCGCCTCCCCGCACCAGCGTCCGGGCCGGGCTTTGCCGCGCTGCGCAACGATGGGTTAGTCTGTTCGTTTACTCATCAACATCCCCGGCCCCCGCATCATGGACATCGAAGCCTATATGCACACCGTCGGTACGCAGGCGCGCGCGGCTTCGCGACGCCTCGCCATCGCTTCGACGGACACCAAGAACACGGCCCTGCAGGCCATCGCACGCCGCCTCCGTAGCGCGCAGGCGGACCTGCTGCGCGCCAACCAGACCGATCTCGCGCAAGCACGCGACGACGGTCTGCCCCCCGCCCTGATCGATCGGCTGACGCTCGACGCGGCGGGCGTCGAGGCGATGGCTGAAGGGCTGGAACAGATCGCTGCGCTGCCCGATCCGGTGGGCGAGATGACCGACATCAAGCGCCGCCCGAGCGGCATCCAGGTGGGCAAGATGCGCGTGCCGCTGGGGGTCGTTGGCATCATCTACGAAGCGCGCCCCAACGTCACTGCCGACGCCGCGGCGCTGTGCCTCAAGTCGGGCAACGCGGCCATCCTGCGTGGCGGCAAGGAAGCGATTCATTGCAATCAGGCGATTGCCGTCTGCGTGCGCGAAGGTCTGGCCGAAGCCGGCCTGCCGGAGACCGCGGTGCAGGTCATCGAGACCACCGACCGTGCCGCCGTTGGTTATCTGGTCACGCTGTCGCAGTTTGTCGATGTCATCGTGCCGCGTGGCGGCAAGGGTCTGATCGAGCGCATTTCGCGCGAAGCGCGCGTGCCGGTGATCAAGCATCTGGACGGCAACTGCCATGTCTACGTGCACGCCGAAGCGGATGCCGACAAGGCGCTGGCCATCGTCGTCAACGCCAAGACACAGCGTTACGGCACCTGCAACACGGCCGAATCGCTGGTCGTCGATGCCGGCGTGGCGGCCTCGCTGCTGCCACGCATCGGTGCGGCGCTGGCGGCCAAAGGTGTGGACATGCGCTGTTGCGAGTCGAGCCTCGCCATTCTGCGCGCGGCCAATGTGGACACCAGCCATCTGCATGCGGCGCAGGAGAGCGATTGGTCGGAGGAATATCTTGGGCCGATCATCGCGGTGAAACTGGTCGAAGGGTTAGACGAGGCGATTGACCACATCAACACCTACAGCTCCGGCCACACCGAAAGCATCGTGACCGAAAACTACACCGCCGCGATGCGTTTTCTGCGCGAGGTCGATTCGGCCTCGGTGATGATAAACGCATCGACGCGCTTTGCCGACGGTTTCGAATATGGCCTCGGCGCGGAGATCGGCATTTCGACCGACAAGATCCATGCACGTGGCCCGGTCGGTCTGGAAGGGCTCACCAGCCAGAAATGGATCGTCTTCGGTGACGGTCAGATCCGACGCTGAAATCGGCCCACAAGGTTT
>CBDTZF010000307.1:0-3469 GCA_965364825.1 uncultured Rhodocyclaceae bacterium
GCCAGAAGATTAGCCGGAACGGTCACCCATGATAGCTAAAGTAAGTGCCATTCGGCTTCAGCCCGCTATTCCCGCTCCCAAACCACCGCGCGGCCGGATGAACCCGGGCCTACGAGGGTACCGTCATTCCCGCGTTTGCGAGAATCCATCTGCGAGCGGCAGCATGGATTCCCGCATGCGCGGGAATGACAAGATGGAGCTTGACCTGGAAAATAATACCTGCGCTTCCTCTTGCGTCAAAAACGGCATATGGCTTCCGCGCCGGCGTCGTCAGTGCGGGCGCTCGCGCCATCGGATCACGCGCGCATTAAATCGGATAGCGCAGGATTGCGGCCAGTTCCTTTTCGGCGGGAATGTCCGCCTTGCGCACCGCCAGCACGCGCGCCCCCGAACGCAATGCCCGGCCCGCGATCTCATCGACCACACCATAACTGCCGGCCCCGCCCGCCGGCGCGAACGTGACTGCGCCGGTTTCGTCCTCGACCATCCCGTCGATCACCGAGTCCATATCGACGAGCAAACTGTCGATACCGCCGAATGTGGCCGCACGCGCGGCGTCGGAGATGTCGGTGGTCACGCGATTCTGCCCCGCGCGCTGTTCGAAGAGGCGATGGAAATCCTTGATCTGGCTTTCGTAGTACGCGTCCAGCACGGGACGTGTCGCGGCTGCCAGTTCCGCCTCGGTCAGGCGGTCGGGACTTCCCTCGATGCTTTCAGGCAGGAGCGGAATCACGCTGAGCGAACGGAACAGGGATTCGACCGGCAGGGTTGCAGCCAACACGACCGGGGTGTCCGAGTGCATCAGAAGCGGCCGTAACGCTGCGTCGATCTGACGGATGTACTGCCCAAGACGAACCTTTTGCCCTTCCGAACCCTGGATGCGACGGCCTGCGCCACTGTCGTTGATCGTCGCCTTGCCGACTGCGCTTGCAGCATCCTTGGGCAGGTTCGGCACCTTGACTTCGATGGCCGGAAGATCCGGGGAAACCTCGACCAGCCTGACCGCATTCTCGGAGACCGCCAGCACGTGTGCGGCATGCGGGAAGGTGACGGCGCGCAGTAAGGGCTTGAGGTGGAAACGGTCGGAGACATTGACCATATCGGTCAATTGGTTGGCCAGCCGAAAAGTCAGCATCCGCTCGGGCGTTGCCAGAATGGCCAGGCTGTGGGCCTGATGTTCCCAAAACGCGTCATCGTCCCGCAAACCGTCCAATTGCTCCTGCAACGGCCAGATGCGCCGTTTTTCGAGGCCCGCCGCTTCAAGCTGGCTGACGGCTTTCTTGACCAGATGAGCGAGCTGAATCCGGCTTTCGCCGATCTCTTGCGTCAGCGGCGTGGTCTTAAGGTAGATCGAAATGCATGCATCCGACCGAATCGAATTGAGACGGCCGATTTCCATCGGCGTGGGCAGGTCAACGTAGAGCATTACAAATTCTCCTTGAGAACTCTATTCTTCATTTTGGCAGGGCCGGATTCATCCGGTGGCGTCGTTTCGAGGCGGGGGATGGCGGGTTGAAACCCGCCCTACGATAGCGCCCCAGCGTCACTTTTATCGTCAGGGTGGGGCGGCATCAGCCGCCATGATCGTTCGGGATTATCAGTCCAGTTCCTGCACGCCGCCACCCGACACGGTGAGAATCTGGCCGCTAATCCAGCTTGCCGCAGGCGAGCACAAGAACAGCGCGGCATTGGCCATGTCCTGCGGCTCACCGAGCCGGCGGATGGGCGTGTGCGCCAGCATCCGTCTCTCGACCTCGGCGTTCAGCACCGATTCGAGCGCCGCGGTGCGCGTCGCGCCCGGCGCGATTCCATTGACGCGAATACCTTTGGGGCCAAGGTCGAAAGCGATGTTGCGAATCAGGTGGTTGGTCGCGGCCTTGGACGCGCCGTAGGAGGCCATGCGCGTGTTCTTGTTCTCGCCCGCCATCGAAGTGATCGCGAGTATCGAGCCGCCGCCCGCCTTCTCCATCGCGGGCGCCGCAAGCTGGGCCAGCCGGAACAGCGAAAAGACGTTCAAATCGAAAGCACGTTTGAAATCGGCCATCGGCATGTCGAACGGCTTCGGCCCGCCGCCCCCGGCATTGCTGACCAGCAGCGTCAGCTTTCCAAACCGGTCCGCCGTCTGATCGACCAGACGGGACAGATCGTCCTCTTTCGTCACGTCGCAAGCCACGCTCGCCGCTGTACCGCCCTGAGCCTCGATGCTCTTCGCCACGGCTGCCGCGGTTTCGGCGTCGCGGTCGCTGATCATGACGGCTGCGCCCGCGCCTGCGAACGTCCGTGCGATGGCTTCGCCGATGCCCGCGCCGGCGCCAGTGATGACGGCGACTTGGCCCTCAAGCCTAAAATCTTCTGAATCGTACACCCTTGCCTCCCTTCGCGGATATTTTTGCCAACATAATAGATGGGGTCAAATCAATCGCAAATCAATCGCAAATCAAGCCAGGCAATGGTGGCGCGCCAAGTAATAGGAAGTTTCAGTAGCACAACCGTGACGTCTCGTCGCGTTTGTGCGGTTTCTCCATGGCGACGCTCACGACACGCGCCGAACGAATCGTCCAAGCCGCTTTCCGCGTGGATCGCCTTCCACCTTGCCCGAGCAACCACGCCCCGCTCGAGCGGGGCGTGCACTCAATCGGACGACGCCGCGGCTCGGGTTTGCCGATACTCCACTACCGGCAAACCACCGATGCCCCAATTCGCCAATTCGACTTCGTCGATCACGACCATCGTGCTGGCCGGAGATTTGTCGAGCACGCGCACCAGCAGATCGGTGACACCCGCAATGAGCTCTGCTTTTTGCTCCGCAGTCGTGCCCCCTTCGCGCGTGATCTTGATATTCACATAGGGCATGTCACGCACCTCCCGTGCTGGAACTCACCATGTCGAAATGGAATACTTTGGCGATGATCCGCCACTGGCCGTCGAGTTTCAACACGCTGAGCAGATCGATGAAGTGCTTTTCCATCATGCGGCTGCGCATTCTGACCAGCGCCGTGACCGGGCCGGCGAAGTCGACCGATTCGATCTGCCAATTGCAGTTCTCCCCGGTGCTCTGCGGTGAGGTACGCGCCGCGACGCTAGGCACATACGTCGGCATGTCCAGGTGCAACAAGGTGCCCTCGCTGGCGGTGAAATAGTGCGCTTCCGGGTGGAACACTGTTTCGAGCAATGCGGTATCGCAGCGATACAGTGCATCGAAGTAACGGGCCATCAAGTCGGTGATGGCAACTATCTCGTTCGTCATCGTCCTTCTCCTTTCAGGGTCGGGCGGTGACAAAGCCACCGTCCACATTGAGGATATGCCCGGTGGTGAATGCGGCACCATCCAGATAGCGTACCGCATCGGCGATCTCGCTCACCTCACCAACGCGGTTGAGCACGGCGATGCCGCCGAAACCATCCACCTCATCGGCATCGTGCAAGGGCGTGCGCACCACGCCGGGCGCGACCGCATTGACGCGGATGC
>CBDTZF010000308.1:0-3464 GCA_965364825.1 uncultured Rhodocyclaceae bacterium
ACCGCTTGGCCAGCAAAGCGTCGGCGCTTTTGTCGCGCGCTTCGTCGCCGGCTGATCCAGTCTATTATTCTAGTCACTTTGCGCCGTCAACCACCGACGCCAGATCAATATCCCGAACGCGCTTCCGCGCTATGCTTATATTGAAATGCGACTGGCTTGTCGCCCCCATCGACTCAGGAGAATGGTATGACCAATCGAGATATCGCCTTCATCGTCAAGGACCAGAACCCCCTCATGATGCGTTCCGACGACACCGTGCAACGCGCCTGCCAGGCGATGTGCGAGCGCAAGGTGGGCGCGGTGCTGGTCACCGATGCCAAGGAACATCTTGAAGGCATATTTACGGGGCGCGATGCTGCACACGCGATGGCGCAGGGTGGCGACGCGCCGGCGGTGAAACTGGCCGACGCGATGACGCCCAAACCCGACACCATTGCCCCCGACAAGCGCGCCATTGACGCCTTGCGCGCGATGTCTGACGGCGGCTATCGGCACCTGCCGGTGGTCGATGGTGGAAAAGTCGTCGGCATCGTCTCGCGCGGCGATTTCAAGGGCTTGGAGCTTGATCGCCTCGAAGGAGAAACCTCGTTGTGGGAAACCCTCCGCTGAACGCTTGAAGCAACGCTGGGCACCGCGCGCCTTGGAGCAGCGCGGTGCTCAAGTACTCTGTCGAGGTGATCTTGACGGATTCAGTCAGCCATGGAGCGGTCCAGTGCAAGGCGTTTTCTCGAAGCCATAGTGGGCCTATGTCGAGAGGAAACAACGCAGCAATGGGCCGCTCCATGGCTGACCCGCGGGGCGTCAATCAGGCCGTTCTCGGCGAGGCGCACTGACGCAGACATAGTGGGCCTAATCAAGGAAGTGCAACGCGGCCGAGGGCGGCCTGATTGACGCTGAATCCATCAATATCACCTCGACAGAGTACTAATCAAACCATGTCTTGCGGCCGCACCCAGCGGTCGAAATCCTCGCCACTGACCTTGCCCGAGGCAATCGCCTCTTCGCGCAGCGTGGTGCCGTTGGCGTGTGCCTTCTTGGCGATATCGCCCGCGGCGTCGTAGCCAATTTGCGGCGTGAGCGCGGTCACCAGCATCAGCGAACGCTCGACCAACTCGTCGATGCGCGCCCGGTTGGGCTCCACGCCGTCGACGCAATGCCGCTCGAAACTGATCATGCCGTCCGCGAGCAGCTCGATGCTTTCGAGCGTGGCCTGCGCGATGACGGGTTTGAAGACGTTGAGTTCGAAGTTTCCCGACGCGGCGCCAATATTAACGGTCACATCGTTACCGAACACGCGCGCGCAGATCATCGTGAGCGCCTCGCACTGCGTCGGATTTACCTTGCCCGGCATGATCGAACTGCCTGGTTCGTTGGCCGGCAGCGAGAGTTCGCCAATGCCGCAGCGCGGCCCGCTGGCGAGCCAGCGTAGATCGTTGGCGATCTTGTTGAGGGCGGCGGCGAGCGTCTTGAGTGCGCCATGCAGCGCAACGATGGGTTCATGCCCGGCGAGCGCGGCAAAGCGGTTGTCGGCGCACTTGAAAGGCAGACCAATGGCCTTGGCGAGCGACGCGGCCACCGCGGGGCTGAACTCGGCGGGCGCGTTAAGGCCGGTACCGACCGCAGTGCCGCCGATGGCGAGTTCATGCGTCGCCGGGCGCGCATGCTCGATCGCCGCGCGTGCAATGTCGAGCTGCGCCACATAACCCGAGAACACCTGCCCAAGCGTCACCGGCGTTGCATCCTGCAGATGGGTGCGGCCGGTCTTGACGATGTCGGCAAAGTCTTTCGCCTTGCGGTCGAGGGTAGCGCGCAAGGTGTCGATCGCGGGCAGCAAGGCCTCGGCCACCTCACGTGCCACGGCGACGTGAATCGCGGTCGGAAAAACGTCGTTCGACGACTGGCTGCGATTGACCTCGTCGTTGGGATGCACCTTGCGTTGGGCGCCGCGGCCACCGCCGAGCAGTTCCGACGCACGATTGGCGAGCACTTCGTTCACATTCATGTTGGTTTGCGTGCCCGAGCCGGTCTGCCACACGGGCAACGGAAAGTGATCATCATGGCGACCCTCGATGACCTCCTGCGCTGCGGCGACAATGGCTTTTGCGGTGTCGGCTTTAACCAGACCCAGGCGCGTATTGGCTTGCGCAGCGGCGGCCTTGACATGGGCCAGCGCGCGGATAAGTTGTATCGGCATGCGGCCGCTGCCGATCTCGAAATTGTGGCGTGCGCGTTCAGTCTGCGCGCCCCACAAAGCCTCGGTATCAACCTCGATATCGCCCAGCGAGTCGTGTTCGGTTCGTGTGCTCATGTTGCCCTCCTCGATGCGGTTGCGGCCTCAGCGCGCGTTGTCGCTGTCGGACCGTTTCTTCAAATTGACGCATACGCCCTCGTACAGCACCTCGCCCACGTCCACCGCCTCTGGCCCGCCGACGGACGTCAGCGTGATGATGAGCGCAACGGCTTGGTGCAGTTTCGCCCATATTGCATCATCCAGCGCGAATGTGGTCGTGACGGCGGTAATGGCGGCGACGAAACCCGGCGCGCCGCTGTCGCGCTCGCGCAGCCACAGACGCAATCACTGAGGTGGCGCCGCGAGCGGCGTTTTCGCGACGATCTCGATGTGCTGACTGAATCCATCAGTATCACCTCGACAGAGTGTACGAGTACAGTCTAGGGCCTGTTGACGCAGGGCAATACGTGCGACACAGCCGATTTCTTTCGCCGCCTGAATCCTCCCTTCAAGCTTTCGGCGCGGGCGACTATCGCACCAGCGTCGATCTGATACGTCCGCTGCGAGAAATCGCGCCGCGCTTCGGCGGCAGCCACGCGCAGCGCGCACAACCTTGTTGCCGCCTGAACCGCGCCGACGTCAACGAAAAAAACCCTCCGAAAAGTACCGGAGGGTTTTTTTTGTAGGTGCCGCCGAATCACATCGTCGTTTCGCGCGTGATCCGCCAGCGCCCGTTTTCGCGCACCCACTCCAGACGCTTGCTCACGACATCCCGATAGTTGTTCGAACGGTAGCGTTGGGTGAACGCCGTCGCTGCGACATCCGGGCCGAGTTGCTGCACTTGCAAATTATCCACGTCGACCGACACCGGCCCTGCCTTTGAAAGACGCTGTTCGCGTACCTGCTCCCACGCAGGCATCGACTGTCCGTCGCCGGGCACGAAGCGGTCGCTGTAGAAGCTGCGATAAGTTGGATATTGTTTGCTCTCCCAAGCCTTGGCCCAGTTGCGCGTGGCGGTCTCAAGCGCCACGACGGCGTCATCGGCCGGCGCTTTGGCAGTCGCCGCCACTGGCTCGGTGGAGACGAGCGTTTTCAACACGGCGCTGGGTTGCGGCGCATCCGTCGGGCAGGTCACCGCCGGATCAACCTCCTCGTTCGGGTTGACCAGGTCGGCCATGTTGGGCAGCCCTTCTCGCGCCACCTGCAGTGCGGGCAACAATTTGCCCATGCCGCC
>CBDTZF010000309.1:0-3460 GCA_965364825.1 uncultured Rhodocyclaceae bacterium
GCGCATGAGAGTGCTCGGGATCAAACCGCTATGACGTTTAAATGCGTTCGCCCTGCTATCGGGTCAGACGAATTCGTGCATGCTGGGGAATGGGGAACGGCCATTTCCGCGAACCAAGGCGTTGAGCCTCGTGGGATGCACTGACGATTGTCTCGACAGCGGCACCGCGAAGCGGGTTGGCAGACCGGTAAAGCACCAATGAAACGATGCGCAGTCGTAAGAGATGGCCCGTCATGATCGTCCACCACGCAACGCGCACCTGCGACAATGTCCTGCTGACGCCACGGAGAACCCATATGCCCGATTACCGTAAAACCCCTGAAGCCCTCGCCCGCCTGACGCCGGAACAGCGCCGTGTGACGCAGGAGAGCGGCACCGAGCGCCCCGGAACGGGCGAGCATCTGGCCAACAAGGAACCGGGCATTTACGTGGACATCGTATCCGGCGAGCCGCTGTTCGCTTCGTCCGACAAGTTCGAGTCGGGGTGTGGCTGGCCGAGCTTTACCAAACCGATCGAGCCCGCCCACGTCAACGAACTGCGCGACGGCACGCATGGAATGATTCGCACCGAAGTGCGGTCTACCCACGCTGACAGCCACCTCGGCCATGTTTTTGAAGACGGCCCTGCTGACCGGGGTGGCCTGCGCTACTGCATCAACTCGGCCTCGCTGCGCTTCATTCATCGCGATGACATGGAAGCGGAAGGCTACGGGGCCTATCTCGATCAAGTGGAGGGTGTGTGATGAGTGTTGAACGTGCTGTTCTTGCCGGGGGTTGTTTCTGGGGCATGCAGGATCTGATTCGCAAGCTCCCCGGCGTGGTGTCTACACAGGTGGGTTATACCGGCGGCGAGGTGCCGAATGCGACCTATCGCAACCATGGCAACCACGCCGAGGCGATCGAGATCAACTTTGATCCGGCGGAAACCCGCTTCCGCGATCTGCTGGAATTCTTCTTCCAGATCCACGATCCGTCGACGCCCAACCGACAAGGCAACGACCACGGCCCAAGCTATCGTTCGGCGATTTTCTACACCAGCGATGAACAGAAGCGCGTGGCGGAAGACACCATTGCCGATGTCGATGCCTCGGGCCTGTGGCCCGGAAAGGTGGTAACCGAAGTGGCGCCGGCGAGTGATTTCTGGGAGGCCGAGCCCGAGCATCAGGATTACCTTGAGCGGCAACCCAACGGTTATACCTGCCACTTCGTGCGGCCTGACTGGAAGCTGCCGCGGCGCGCGAATGCGACCTGAAGACGGGCGAATGAAATTCGATTGGCGTTCCCGCGTTACTCCTCTGATTCGGCTCGGGAGCACAGGCGCGCGAGATTGGAGATGACGACGTCCCTGACTTTGGAAGCCGTTAATGGAGGGACGTGCGACGCGCTTGCTTCGGCGTCAACGGATGGCGATGCGCCCGTCAGCGTGGCGGTGGTCGATGCCGCGGGCTGTCTGGTGGCCTTTCAACGCATGGACGGCGCGCCGCAGCGCACCGTCGTGATCGCGACAGGCAAGGCTTACACCTCGGCCAGAATGCAGCAATCAACCGAAGCCTTCAGCGCACGCCTGAGGAATGATGGCTTGATCGTCGCGGACTTTCTGGATCCGGACCTGACCCCCTTGCCCGGTGGTGTACCTTTGATCGTTGGAGACACATTGATCGGGGCGGTCGGCGTCAGCGGACGATCCCTCGCCAACGATGCGCAACTTGCGAGCCGCCTGGCGACGGCGATTGTTGCGCGACTGACTCCAGCATCGTGATTTTTGACGGGCGGCGCCATGCCCAGACAAGAACGCTGGATCGCGTCCAAGGGGCTGCGAACCAGCGCCCGTTCCGCCCATATCACGTCACTTCAATACGAGACTCCCACCCATGATCGAACCCATCCTCCTGACCTCAGCGCGCGTATTTACCTTCGCTCAGCAACAGCAACTCACCAATGCGAGCGGATTTTTCTTCGCGCGCGATGAACGACTGTTTCTGGTGACGAGCCGACATGTGGTGTTCGACGAACCGAGCGAGCACCGTCCCGATCGCATCGAGATCGAGTTGCATATCGACGCCAGCAATATTGGCGCAGCCACCGGGTTCTCGATACCGCTGTATCGCGGTGGTCAGAGCATCTGGCGACAAGGGGTCGATACGGCGGGTGAAATCGACGTGGCGGTGATCGAGATCGAGCGCAACGCGTTCCCGGCGTCAACGGTGTATCGGGCTTTCACGCCGCGTCACCTGCTTGGCCAGCTCGACCAAGTGGAAGTTGGTGGTTCATTGCTGGTGGTGGGTTTTCCACTGGGCTTCCATGACTCGCTCAACCACATGCCGGTGGTGCGCCACGCGATCATCGCCTCATCGTTCGGACTGCGATTTCAGGGGCAAGGCTATTTCCTCACCGATGCGCGCACCCATCGCGGCAGTAGCGGCGCGCCTGTGGTGATGCGGATCGACGCACCGGGGCCGGAGCATGGCGATCTGCCGTGGATGCTACTGGGTGTGCACTCGTCCCGCCTCGATGTCGGCGAGCGCGACGTGGAGGCGGACGAAGCGCTGGGCCTGAACTGCGCCTGGTATGCCGATATCCTGATGACGCTGACCGCAGATTGATTCATCGCCAGGGTCGGCACAGCGCCGACGCGTCGCCGGGCTGCGGCAGATTACGCCTCGGGCGAATTCGATTCCTTGCTTGCAGGGTCCACTTCACCCGGCGCTCCAGCTGAATCTGAGGGCGGGTTGTCGGCAGCTGCCTTGGCGGCAATTTTCTGCTGCCGCTTGTCTTCCTGCTTGCGCTTCTTCGCCAGATCGCGCTGACGTTTTTCGAACGAGTAGTTTGGTTTGGCCAAGAGAATCCCTTTTATCGTGGCGGCAGAAGAGGATCAACGATGGTAGCACCCTATCCGTTCGCATGATCCGGCGCCTTGTCGCCGCGCCGGGGAAGCAAAATATCGCTCAGCCCAGCGCCCAATCCGCGCGGTCGTGACACAAAGGCAGATCGGGAAGCTTGCGTCGCGTGCCCAGTTCGCGTCGCGCGGCTTGTAGCGCACTGCGCAGCCCTTCTTCGACGGTGGGGTGGTAGAACGGCATCTGCAACATTTGGTCGAGCGTCAGGCCTTGCTGGATCGACCACACCAGCAAATGAATCAGGTGCTCCGCATCCGGCGCCACGACTTCGGCGCCGAGAATGCGGCCGTCGCGCGCGTCGGCATGGACTTTGAGTACGCCGGCGTTCCGCCCGGCCGTCAACGCGCGGCCCTGCTTTTCGAAACTGGCCGATCCAGTGACGAAGCCGTGGCCGTTGTCCGCAAGTGCTTTGGCGGTCTGCCCCGCAAAACCGGCGCCGGGTTCGGTAAACACGATACCCACCGGTGTGCGCCGCGAGAGACATTCGGCCTCGGGATGCAGCGCATGATAGGCGGCAATACGACCCTCGTCGGCCGCTTCATGCAGCAACGGCCGCTGCCCGT
>CBDTZF010000310.1:0-3459 GCA_965364825.1 uncultured Rhodocyclaceae bacterium
TTCCAGGAAGAACGCGCCCTACCCGACATGCCTGCCGTCGACCACTACGCTGGCAGCGAAAAACTGATCCGCAAGGCCTTGACGTTACAACATGCGCTGGGGCCCGTATTCGATATCACCTGTGACTGCGAAGATGGCGCGCCCGCCGGAGAAGAGACCGCGCACGCGCAGATGATTGTCGACATGGTGATGAGCGCGGACAACCGCTTTGGACGCCTTGGCGTACGCGTTCACGACGTCACCCACCCGCACTGGCAGCGGGACATCGACATCATGATTGGCGCCGCAGGCGCCAGGATCGCCTTTGTAACATTGCCAAAGCCGCGTTCGGCGGCAGACGTGAATACCCAAATTGCGTATCTGGAGAAGCAGCGTATAGCGGCCGGAATCGAAGCACCGATTCCGGTGCACGTGATCATCGAAACTCACGGGGCCTTGCGCGATGCGTGGCAAATTGCCGCACTTGATACCGTCGAAAGTCTGGACTTCGGACTGATGGATTTCGTCAGCGCGCATCACGGCGCGATTCCGGGCAGCGCGATGCGAAGCCCCGGTCAATTCGATCACCCGCTGCTGGCGCGGGCAAAGTGCGAAACGTCGTCCGCGGCCTTGGCCAATGGTGTCATCCCTACCCACAACGTGACCACCGAACTGAAAGATATCGACCTCATTCGTGGCGACGCGGAACGTGCACGCAACGAGTTTGGCTTCCTGCGGATGTGGAGTATCCATCCCAACCAGATCGAACCGATCCTGCACGCCATGCGGCCGGATTTTTCCGAGGTTGAACAAGCCATTGACATCCTTTGCGCCGCGCAGGACGCGCAATGGGGGCCGACGCAGTACCACGGCATCCTCAATGACCGTGCCTCCTACCGCTACTACTGGACCTTGCTCAAGCGTGCACACGCGACGGGCATGCCGCTGGGAGCGCGCGGCAGGGATCGATTCTTTGCGCAGTAGTCGGCACGCAAAATAAACAACGGCCCGGACGATCCGGGCCGTTGTTCATCTCGCCCCGGCGTAGCGATCAGTACGCGAAAAACCCACGTCCCGATTTGCGGCCCAGGTATCCGGCCTCGACCATCTCGACGAGCAAAGGGGCCGCGCGATACTTCGGGTCCTTGAAACCTTCGAACAGCACCTGCATCACCGCCAGTTGCACGTCCAGGCCGATGAGATCGCACAGCGCCAACGGGCCGATGGGGTGATTGGCCCCCAGCTTCATTGCCTCATCAATTTCCTCGGCGGTCGCCAGGCCTTCCTGCAGCGCGAACACCGCCTCGTTGATCATCGGGCACAACAAGCGATTGACCACGAAGCCCGGGCTGTTCTTGACCCGCACGGCGGTTTTATCGACCAGTTGCACCGCGGCCGCGGCGCGCGTATAGGTTTCGTCCGAGGTTTGCAGACCGCGAATCAACTCGACCAGCCCCATCATCGGCACCGGATTGAAGAAGTGCATGCCGATCACCCGTGCCGGTCTTCCGGTTGCCGCGGCCAGTTTGGTGATCGAAATCGACGAGGTGTTGCTCGCCAGCACGGCATCCTCGTGGACGATGCGATCAAGTTCAGCGAAGAGCTTGAGTTTGATATCGAGGTTTTCGGTTGCCGCTTCAATGATCACATCGCAATCGGCCAGCGCGGCGAGGTCGGTTGACGTCGTTATCCGGGCAAGCGTCGCAGCTTTGTTTTCCACCGTCATTTTTTCTTTCTTTATCAGACGATCGAGACTCCCCGCCACCGTCGCCAACGCCTTCTCAAGTGCGTCCTTCGAGATGTCGTTGAGGACGACGCTCGCGCCCGCGACGGAATACGCCTGCGCTATGCCGTTACCCATCGTGCCCGAACCCACTACCCCGATCTTCTTGATTTCCACCTTGCACTCTCCTGAATTTTCGGCCCCGCCGCATACGAAAATGCGCGTATCCGCGTGCTAACCTTGGAACGACAACCATCACTCGGGCGATTGTACCGATTTCATGCCGAACACCGGCTCACCTGCCCCGCCACCACCAAAGCGCAAGCTGAAGGTCAAGTACCTTCTGCGACAAGTACGCCGCTCCGGCATGCAGTGGCTATCTCCGGGTCGCTGGCGCACCCGCCTGATCATCGTCGGCGTCACCTTGCTCGCCGCCGTAACGGCAATCATTTTCGCCATCAGCGCCGATCTGGCGATCGAGGCGCACAAGGAACTCGCCCACCTGGTTTGGTGGGCAAGCCTGGTGATCGCGCCGGTCGGTTTCGGTCTCATTGCCTGGCTCACACGCCGCTATTTTCCGGGCACGGAAGGAAGCGGCATTCCTCAAGCGATCGCCGCCTCGTTGACCGATGATGACCGCATCCGCAAGAAGCTGCTTTCCGGGCGCATCATCCTCAGCAAGATCGGATTGACCCTGCTCGGCCTGCTCTCCGGTGCCTCGATCGGTCGAGAGGGACCATCGGTGCAGATCGGCGCAGCGGTACTCAACCTTGTCAGCGGAAAAAAATACGGGCGTATTGCACCGAGCCGCGATCTGATCATCGCCGGCGGCGGGGCCGGCGTGGCAGCAGCGTTTAACACGCCGCTCGGCGGCATCATGTTCGCGATCGAAGAATTGTCTCGATACCGCGCCTTCCGCGCCAACAGTATCACCCTGATCGCCGTCGTTTTTGCCGGTTTGGTGTCGCTGGCCGTGATGGGCGATTACACCTATTTCGGTCGCTCGAGCGACGCGCTCGACTGGCCGAACGGACTTTGGCCAGTGCTCATGTGCGGCGCTGCGGGCGGCCTGGCAGGCGGCCTGTTCACCCGACTGTTCATCGCTTCGTCGAAAGGCCTGCCCGGGAGTCTCGGTCGCTTCACCCGCGCTCACCCGGTCATCTTTGCCGCCTTCTGCGGACTGATCACCGCGCTGGTAGGCGTCGGCACCGGTGGACTCACTTGGGGGACCGGCTATGCCGAAGCAAAAGCCGCGCTTGAAGGCACCGCCGCGCTACCGATCTTCTTCATGTTTGCCAAGGCCTTCGTGATCTGGATCGTTTTCATCAGTGGCATCCCGGGCGGCATATTTGCGCCGGCACTGGCGGTCGGCGCCGGATTGGGCGCCAATGTCGCCCTGCTTTTGCCGGGCGAGGCCAGTTCGGCGGTTATCGTGCTTGGAATGGTCGCCTTCCTGGCGGGCGTGACGCAGTCACCCATTACATCGTTCGTGATCGTGATGGAGATGACCGCCAATCATGAAATGCTGCTGCCGCTGATGGCTGCTGCCGTGGTCGCGCAGGGATTTTCGCGATCTGTGGCACCGGTACCGCTCTACGACGCACTGGCCATCGGACTATTGCGCAGGATGACGCGTGAGCAGCGCGGTGTTGGCGAGGCAAACGCCCCGCCGGGCCGGGACGAAGAGGCCGAAACCGAAAGCGAGTTGGAAAAAGCACCGTCCTACCTGATCGCGAAACGGTCAAAGCCGGACGGTT
>CBDTZF010000311.1:0-3439 GCA_965364825.1 uncultured Rhodocyclaceae bacterium
GTCCGAAGAAAAGCCGGTGTGGCACACGCTAGCCTTTGGCGACACGGCAATCGGCTCGCGCGCACCGACCGTTCAGCGCTTCACAGACAGCCAAAGCACGCTGCATTGGCTCGGCCGGATGGCGCCGATCGTAGCTGGAAGCACGCACAGCAACCCGGCGATCCACGTCGCGCGCATGGAACCCGCGCGCCGCGACAATGCGCCGTTCGCGCGCGTCCACTTCGACGCGCCCGCTCGCGAACTGCGCATTGGGCTGACATGGAAGGCGATGCACCTAACACGTCAACTCGTGGTCTCACCTTTCAACGGCTTGCAGGCGCTGCCGTCACAGACTTTTGCGTTGTCGCAGGACCATGCGACCGGTATCGCTGTGGTTGCATCCGCAGCCGGCATGAGTCACGTGGTACTGCGGCTGACGGGCGCAAGCTTCGCACGGGACGGCTTGGGCTGGCTCGAGCTGATGGAGATGCGCTACCGCACCGTTGACGAACAGCTGAACGACCTGATGCTGCGCGGACGCTGCGGTGGTTTCGAAGCCGTGAACCCCCGCGGCGCGCAATTCGCCTGGCTTGCCAATTACGACTATGAGATTCGGTTGGTGACGCGCGTCGTGGTCAAGGACCAGCGGGCCGGTGAGATCGTCCGGGAGGTGCCTCAGCATGTTTTTTTCCGCACCAAGGGCTTGCCTGGCCTCAACGCCGTCGAGCGCATCGGCGAAGAAATGGACCCGTACGTGGAATCGATCTACCCCGCACCGGGGACGCCGTTGTATCGCGGCGAAGCGATCTTGCTGGCGTTTAACGAGCGTTTCGACATGTTTCAGGCAATCAATCGACCGCCGCAACTTGACGATCCCCCTGAACGGCAACAGGTGCTCGAGTTGGTGTTGTGCGTCGAGCGTCTTGGCGGACGAGGCGAGCCAGAGCAGTTGTCGGTGCTGGGTCCGGACTGGATCGTCGTCCATCGAGGTACCGTGAGCCCACCGCCACTCCGGCCGCCTCGCGTGATTGACGGCGATGCTTTGTTCCCGGTCCTGCATCGGCAGCAGCGGTCAGCGACGTCGCTCGATCCGCAGATGATTCGCTTCGAAGCGGTGCTTGCGAGCCCTCATGGTTGCGACGCGGGCGGCGGCAATGATCAGCGATCTCGCGTGCTTATGCACGATCCGGTCGATCTCGACGCGCCGGTGGATGCTCAAACCTGGAGCGCGCTCGCGCACTACCGCGCGAGCCTCCGCCTGAACAGCAGCCCGTTCGTGCGGCGCTTGCGCTTTGAGCACGGCGACGATACCGGTTTCCTGTGGACGGGCGCTGGAACTTCAAGCGTCATTGACCACGTGCTGGGTATTTCTGCCGGCGCGGGTGCTCAGCGGTACGGCGCTTTCGGCGAATCCAATTGGGAACACTTCACGCTGAGAACGCATCTGCGCATCGACAACGGATCCGCGGGTTTTATGCTGGGCCTGCAAGGCGACGCCATGAGCGCCGATGCCTGCCTGGTGCGCATTGACCCGCAAGCGTCGACCCTGAGCATCCTTGAGCGTGTCGCAGGTAGCGAGCGCGTGATGCTCAGCCGCCCACTCGTTGCGCCGCCCGACACCGTGTGGAATCTGCAGATCGACTCATATGACGATGCGTGGCACGTGCGGATCGGCGACATCGAAGCCAGTGCACCGAAGGCAACAGTCCGTTCTGGCCGAGTCGCCGTTATGGCGACGGGGATGTCACGCCTGGAGTCGCTCACCGTGGATGGCATCGACACCTTCCGCTTTGAGTTCGACTCGAGCCGCTGGGTCGATTTCGAATCACACGTCGCGAGCTTCGACGGGCGCGTGAAGGCCTTGCCCGAGCTTGCGCCAACCACACGCACACTCACGGATCTGGTGACAGCGATCGCCGCGCCGCAGACCGGCGACCGATTTGATGCACAACGCCTCTTCGACGACTGGGCGGCGGCTTTGTCGGTCGCGCTCACGGTACGCATCGAACGGCTCGAGATAAGTGCACGCTCGACCCCGCAAGGCACGACGCTGCTGCTCGTCGAAAGCCCCGAACCGTTCGATATCGTTGCGGACATCGAGCTCACGCTCACAAGGCTGGCGCACGTCGAGGTGCTGTGTTCACATGTCGTTATCGGCGATGCGTCAAAGTGTCGCGCGCTGGTCGTGCCGGTGGAAGCGGCGACGGGGGCCACGACGGTGCTGCCGTCGGGTGACTACCGATTCGAATTTCAGCTTGCGCGCACACGTTATCGCACGTCGGCGAGCAATTCGGCCAGCGTGCTGGAGGCCACGGCGTCGATCAGAACGTCCCTTTGAGGAGGATTTAGGTGTCCCAACGGATACTGTTTTGCGGGTAATACCAGAATACTTGGAGGAACAAAACGATTAATGGAACACATGGAGTTATTCAGGTGCGCGTAGGTTGTTTTGAGCATGATAAAAATGCTGGTGATCACCACAACAGAGGTGCATTCTGTTGCTGCCACTGCCAAATCAACCAAGTGGCCGAAAATTGGTGAGCACCAAAGGTGCATAGAATTTTGAGTGACTATGCGGATTGCGGGACCATGAACCCTGGTCACCAAACGTCGGCAGGTCAATTTGGTATAGGCGAACACACTCCAGTGGCACCACGACGATGTTTGCGGTGCCGCCTCGCCAGGGGGTGGTCCGCCTGAGCGCGCCATCGCAGAGTCTGCGCCGTCCGCTGCAGATGGGTCTCCGTCCTACAGCCATACGTCACGATGCCGTACACGCCATATGACACGGTCTCCCTACGATGGGAGTCAAAGTACAAATGGAGCACCGTCATGAATACCATCATCTACATCGTTGGCCTAATCGTCGTGGTTGGATTTTTGCTGAGTTTTTTCGGCTTGCGCTGAAACACCGAAGCCGAAGCCAGCGGAATGGGGAACTCTGGTCCATGGGCTCAAAGCAGGTTAAGTGGAGCCCGATGCTCGGGAGCCGCTTCTCGGCGGCAGACACGTCATGCGGATCCGGCGCGCGGCAGGGCAAGGAAGAAGCGCACCATCTCGGCTGATGCATCCGGGCCGCTGCCATCGGTATAGGTACCACTCGCACAGCCGCCAAACCATGCGTGGCCGGCACCGTGCACAGTCCAGGCCTCGATATGGGTCTGCCCCTTGCTATCGACATGCACCGCGCGGCTGTAGCGCCGCCCGCCTGGAGACGTGCCGCTCTCGGTACTGACGCCTGGGGCAACGCCCCCGATCTCGGCCGAATGAGCGTTCGCGGCCTGCTGGACGATCTCGGCACCGTTGGAGTGCTGCACGGTGTGATCCCGGTCGCCGTGGAAGACGATGACCGGCACCGCGTGTGAAATTTTGGCACGGGGTGCCCCCGCAGAACCCACTGTGTTCCTGATGCCTGCAAGCCCGCTTCGTCCCCCCTTCATCGCGGCCAACGCAGACGGCA
>CBDTZF010000312.1:0-3412 GCA_965364825.1 uncultured Rhodocyclaceae bacterium
TAGCGCAGCAACTGGATCAACAGCAATTCGCACAGCCGGTCGATCGCCGCCTGCCGACCGCACAGGTCAGCCTGCGCCTCGGCGAACAGTAGCTCCAGGGTGGTCGCCACCGTGGGCAATTTGACCAGCGGAACGCACAGCATCGGCGGCAAGGCCATGACCAGCGGATTGCCGGCGGTGCTGCCCAGATCGACCGCCGCGCACACCAGATCCGCACTGTCGTTGTCGGCGGTGATGGCGGTGTGTTCGGCGGCGCGCGGGTAGAACAGCAGGCTGGGCACCTCGATATGCAAGGTGTCGTGCGTCGCGGCGCGCACCGTGAGCGGGCCGCGGCGGATGAGGTGCAGATAGCCATGCGCGCCAGCGTAATTTTGCCGGCCGCACAGCTCGCCGGTGTGAAAAACGCGCGCCGATAGCGTGTAGTGGTTGAGCAGGCCAGCCAGACGATCCGCCATGTGAGACTCCTGATCGAACAATCGCGACGATATGTTGCCATGAGTATCGCGCAATCGCCGATGCTGTGTCACGTGCACTCAGGCCGCGATCTGGCAAAGGGCCGCGACGGTGCCATCTTCACTCGATCAACAGGAGACGCATCATGAAAACCAGAACACTCTGTGTGCTGCTCGGCGCAGCGCTTGCCGGACCGCTGTGGGCGGCGGATTTCTCACCCTATGTCGACGACCAGGGGCAGATCAGCCGCCCTGAGGATGTACGCACCCGCTTCGTGCATCTGGGCTCGTGGGCGGTCAACGACGCCGACTCGCCGGCGCGCGGCTTCCACGATGTGTACACCGAGCCGGAAACCGTCGAGCACTATCGCAAGACCGGGCAGTTCCCCGATGGTGCGACGCTGGTGAAGGAGATCCGCCAGATCGAGCAGAGCGACATGCCCACCGGCAAGGGCGTGCTGTATGGCGGGCAGCCGGCAATCTGGTTCGTGATGGTAAAAGATGCCACCGGCCGCTTTGCCGACAACCCGCTATGGGGCGATGGCTGGGGCTGGGCGCTGTTCAAGGCCGACGATCCGGGCAAGAATGTGGCGACCAGCTATGAGGCCGACTGCATGTCCTGCCATGTGCCCGCTGCCGAAACCGACCGTGTATTCATTCAGGGTTATCCGACACTCGGCGCGAAATAGCGTGGTTTGTGCTGGTTCGCGCCGGCACGCTGCCGGCGCGAACCAGCATTGGGCGCTGTCGCCAATCAGCGATAGACCAGCACGGGAATCTTCGAGTGCGTCAGTACCTTTTGAGTTTCCGAGCCAAGCAGTAACGCACTGAGGCCGCGGCGGCCGTGTGAGGCCATGAAGATGAGGTCGCAGCCGCGGTCCTTGGCGGTATCGATGATGCCTTCGAACACCACATTGGTTGGCACAGCCACCGAATCTGCGGTAACGCCGGCGTTCTTCGCCGTGGTCTCGCATTTGGCAAGAACTTCCTGCGCCTGCGCTCCGGCTCGATTGCGATAATTCTCCAGCGCCTGGCGATTGAGCAGGATCGTTTCGTCAAAGGGCTCGTCACGGTGGTCGGACTGCGCATAGAAAAACGTGATCTTCGCGTCAGTCTTTTTCGCGTATTCGACGGCTTTGGCGACCGTCTCTTCGGAAAGCTCCGAGCCGTCGGTGGGAACCAGGATATGGGTGAACATGTTGTGTGCTCCGTGTCGTTACGGATTGAGAATAGCCAGTTGGGTTGATGCTCCGCGCTTTGATGGCCCGGGCATTGATCCACGTCAGACAATGCACCGGCATGGCGTGTGTGTCGATCCTGCCGGACGCGCCACTTGGCGAGTGTAGCCGCGATGTGGGGTCGATGACGACAGTCTGTTGGTTGGCGCCGCGGCAGGCGTGATGCGGCGCCCGTCTGGTAGAGTCGAATGCATCGAGTCGGTTGACCCCGAGGCCAGTCCGCAATGAATTGTCGCCAGTTCTTCCGTCGCACCGCCCTGTCGGTGATCGTTGTGCTCGCCGCCCTCACGCTCACCGGATGCTTTGAAAAAGACCCCAACAGCGGCCCGGTCGAGGTGGTGTGGGACCACGACGTGTGCGAGCACTGCAACATGGTGATCTCCAACCGGCGCTACGCGGCGCAGTTGCGCGAACCCGACGGCACGGCGCACAAATACGATGACTTCGGCGACGCCATCCTCGATCTCAAGGCACAGGGTTGGGACGGAGAGAAGATCGAATTCTGGGTGACTGATTACAAGACCGGCCTGTGGATCAACGCCTTCAAGGCGCGCTACGTGCCCGGTGAAACGACGCCGATGGGATTCGGCCTGGGCGCCACCACCGTGCCCGGTGTGAACGACCTGCGATACGAGGAAGCCAAGGCGGCGGTGCTGGCACACGGTAAATAGCATTGCCTGTGTCGCGCAGCGCCCGCGTTCCAGCGCCACCGACACTCCGGGTTAGACTGCTGTTTTCCTGTCGGGAGTCGTCATGAAAGCGCTTCGCCTCGCCACCCTGGCCGGCCTGTTCACCGCCGCCCTGCTCGCCGGCTGCGCCACGGCCCCGGATTTCTCGTACACCGCCCCTGACCAACCGGAGGGTTCCTCCGGCTACACCGAAAAACCCGGCTGGACGACGCAGACCTTCGCCGTGGCGGCCGCCAACCCGCTCGCCACCGACGCCGGCTACCAGGTTCTCAAGGCCGGTGGCACGGCCATCGATGCGGCGATCGCGGTGCAAATGGTGCTGGCGCTGGTCGAACCGCAATCGAGCGGCATCGGCGGCGGCGCCTTTCTGATGCACTACGACGGTCGCGAGGTCGAAGCCTTCGACGGTCGCGAGACGGCGCCGGCGGCCGCGGATGAAGCGCTCTTCCTCGGCGCCGACGGCAAGCCGATGGAATTTCGCGAAGGTGTCGTGGGCGGCCGCTCGGTGGGCGTGCCGGGCACCGTGCGCATGCTCGAACTGGCCCATCATGAATACGGAAAACTGCCTTGGGCGACGCTGTTCCAGCCGGCAATCACACTGGCCGAGGGCGGTTTCAAGGTCAGCGCGCGTCTCAATACCTTGCTTGAGAACGAGAAGGATCTGGCGCAGGATCCGGTGGCGGCGGCCTACTTTTACGACAGCGCCGGGGTGCCGTGGCCGGTCGGCCATGTGCTGAAAAACCCGGAGCTGGCCGGCGTGCTGCGCGCGATCGCGTCCAAGGGTCCGAAGGCGCTGTACGAAGGCGAAGTCGCGCGTGCAATCGTGGCCAAGGTGCAGGGATACGCGACCAATCCGGGACGCATGTCGCTGGCCGACCTGGCCGGCTACCAGGCGAAGAAGCGCGAGCCGATCTGTCATGACTATCGCGCCAACACGAAGGACTACCGCATCTGCGGCTTCCCGCCGCCGAGTTCGGGCGCCATCGCGATCGGCCAGATTCTGGGCATTCTGAGCAATACGAATGCGGCCGAT
>CBDTZF010000313.1:0-3405 GCA_965364825.1 uncultured Rhodocyclaceae bacterium
GCCGGTTGGTGTACATCGCCACCAGCATGACCATGATCGACAATGCGATATTGAAGGTAAAGAACAGGTCGAGCGCGAACGCCGGCAGCGGCAACACCATCATCGCCAGAATCATGATGATGAGCAGCGGCGCCGAGAGCTGTCGCAGGACAGTCGGCGAGTAAAGCGAGCGCAAAGTTAAGGCGGTGGCCATGTTCGGTTACTTATCGAAAAAATGTTTCACGCGACGGCCGACCCGGGATCGAGATCGTCCGGCACCGGCAGGCGGTCTGGCTCGCTCGGCGCCTGACCGCCGTGAGTCAGCCAATGGTTGAGTTGATAGACGTACGCCATCACTTCGGCCACCGCGGTATACAGCCCCGCGGGCACGGTGTGATCTAGTTCGCAATGCGCGTACAGCGCGCGCGCCAGCGGCGGCGCTTCGAGCAGCGGTATGTCATGTTCTTCGGCGAGTTCACGAATCTTCTGCGCCACATGATCCGCGCCCTTGGCGACCACCACCGGCGCACCCATGCGATCGGCGTCATAGCGCAAGGCGACGGCGAAGTGGGTCGGGTTGGTGACCACCACATCGGCCTTGGGTACTTCGGACATCATGCGGCGGCGGGCCATCTCGCGCTGCGCGCTGCGCACGCGCGCCTTGAGCTGCGGGTCGCCCTCGCTCTCTTTCTGCTCCTGCTTGATCTGCTCTTTCGTCATCTTCAGCTTGCTGTGGTACTGCCAGAGCTGAAACGGCACGTCGAGCAACGCCAGCACCGCCAGGCTGGACGAGATCAGCAGGGCGGACAAGAGAATGGTTTGCGCGAAATCGGGCAGGCTGGCGCCCAGCGGCTGCGTCATCAAGGACAGCAGATGATCCTTCTCGCGCCAGATCGACCACGCGCCGACGCCGCCAATCAGCCCCGCCTTGAGCAAGGCCTTGACCAGTTCGGCCAGCCCGTGCACCGAGAACATGCGCTCCAAACCCTTGAGCGGATTAAGCCGGTCGGCCTTGAAGCCCAGCGCCTTGGGTGAAAACACCAGCCCGCCCATGAGGATTGGCGCCCCGACCGCGGCCACCATGAGAATCGCAAAGAGCGGCGTTATAGTGAGCACCGCATCGGTCAATGCACGCTGTACCACCATCACCATGAGGGTGGTATCGAAGGCCACTTCACGCTCGAACGTAAGCCCGGCCCGGGTGACCGAAACAATGCGCCCGGTCAGCCACTGGCCGATCACCCACATCCCGGCGACCCCCGCCATCATCACCAGAAAGGTCGACAGCTCGCGCGACTGCGGAACCTGCCCTTCTTCGCGGGCCTGTTCCAGTCGTCGGGGTGTCGGCTCTTCCGTCCGTTCGAGATCGCTCTCTTCGGCCACGCGGCGCTCCAGTCATGCATCCCATGCCGTTCAAGTAGAACGGCGCTGGCGAGCATTATCGAACGTGCACAGGCCATCAGCCGGACGAATAAAACCGGGAAAAAGCCGCTAATTCAGAACGGGTAGGTTGGGCAGAGCGCCGCGAAGCCCAGCTTTTTGCCGTGCACCGGAGTGTCGGGCTTCCTTCGTCAGCCCAATGTATAAAGCTGGCAGGATAAATCCGGCCATACGAATCAGACCGTCGCCACACCGTAGGGCGGGTTTCAACCCGCCACCGCTGTCGCGTGGCGCGCCGGTTCAGCGTGGCGCGGCGAGCGCGTCGACGCCGTCGATGCGGTCGCCCGCGCCAAACCCCTTGGCGCGAAACCACCCCGCATTCATCTCCAGCGCAAAGCGCGCTGGCCGCTTCGCGCAGTGGCTGTCGTCGCTTTGCGGTGTCATCTGCGCCACATTGATGATGACGCCATCGTCATCGAGAAAGGCAACCGACAGCGGGATCAGCGTATTGCGCATCCACATGCAGTGCGTCGCCTGCTGCTCATAAACGAACACCATGCCCGCGTTGTCCGGCATCGACTCGCGCCCCATCAGCCCGCGCGCGCGGGAGTCGTATGAGTCCGCCACTTCGGCTGCAATCTGGTACATCCCGATCGACAACTCGGCACGCGGCGCTTGCGCGCCAACGCCATGCACTGCCAGCAGCGCGAAACACAACACCGCGGCAGCACGGCCCACCTTTAACGTGAACTGATTTTTCACCATTGCGCCTGCGAGTCGGAATAATTGGGAAACGATGCATCAAACGGCGCGGATATTCAACGCCGCGCGCACCGCGTACAGAATGATCGTCTGAACGTGTTGTCTGCCGGCACTCGAAGGCCGGTGGCAGCTCGCCCTCACCCCCGGCCCCTCTCCCGGAGGGCGAGGGGAGTCATTCCCGGTTGCGAACCGGGGATTTTCGGTCCGAATGTCGATGATCTTTCTCCCCTCGCCCTCCGGGAAAGGGGCCGGGGGTGAGCGAACGGCACATCACGATGCTGACCAATTTCACTTCGTGTGCTTGCCTCGCTCGTCATGGCGTATACCGGCGATCCGGGCCGGATGGCGGCGGCAGTTGGCGTGCCGCGCCCTCTTTGCTTTGCTTGCTTTCACTCTCGGTATTGCGGGCTTCGCTTGCGTCGGCTTCAGTGTTCAGCTTGCAGGGATCGCTCTGCCCATCCTCCCCGAGATCGATCAACGGCACCCATGCCGCAACCGGCGCCACGATTGCCAGCGCTGCCGCGGCGAGCAGTTGCGGTGCAAGCGCGCTGCCTTCGACACCGATCTCCGGCTTGCTGAGCGTGCCGCCCACCAGCACCGGACTGCGCAACGAGAGCAAGGAGACATCCTTTGGCTTCGCCTCGACGCGCAGTGCGAGCGTCTCGTCAGCAAGACTGATGCGACCGCGCACCCTGATGGTGCTGTCGCGGTTGTCGAGCACTGCGGTGAGCGGGTCGAAAACGCCTTTGTCGATCGGTGACTGCAGACGCGCGCAGCGAAGCGCCAAGGTCTCATCACCACTGATCGCGACGCCAAGCGCCTGCGCAAGATCCAGCCCGATCGCTTCCATCACCAAGTGCGAAACCGAGCCGTCGCGTAGGCGCGCGTCCGCCTGACCTTCGAGCGAGCCCAGAACGTCTTGCGTCGAGCGCCCGTATCCAGTCACCTGGATAGCGGCGTGCAACTCGCCATCGAGGTATCCGTTGGACGACCCGGCTTCGCCATCGCCCACCCGCAGCCACTGCCCGACATCAAATCCGGCCACGCGCAATGCCGCATGCCAGCGCGCCGGCTGCGCGGCGGAGTCGATTTCGATGTCGCCCGTAAAGCGCCCGCCGACTGCCTGCGCGTTCAATGATCGTACTTTCAATACGCCTTTATCGACGATGATCTCGCCCCGCAGTTCGTGCATCGGTTTGAGGGTTGGAGTGCCGAAATCGAAGGTGTCGATGGCGAGCTGCACATCGGCGGCCAGTCCCTGCAGCGTAGGCAGATCGAGCGGGC
>CBDTZF010000314.1:0-3400 GCA_965364825.1 uncultured Rhodocyclaceae bacterium
GTTGACCGCCAGCGCCGGCGACGGCCCGTATTGAGACCCGGCCGCCACGGTCAGGCCGGGCGGAGAACTTGATCGCGTTGCCAACCAGATTGGTGAGAATCTGACGTAGCCGCAATTCATCACTGAGCGCGCGCTCTGGCAGTTGCGGGTCGATGTACACCGTCAGTTCAACCTGTTTTCGGGTGGCCAGCGGCTGCAATACGTCTCCGACACGCTCGACGACCTGTCGAAGCACAACCGGCTCTTTCGCCAGTTCGAGGTGTTCCGCCTCAATCTTTGACAGGTCCAGAATGTTGTCGATGATTCCCAGCAGGCTCCACGCCGACTCCCGCATGGTGTCGACCAGATCGATCTGGTAGGAGGACAGGCTCGACTGTCGCAGCACATCGGCAAGCCCAAGAACACCGTTCATCGGCGTGCGGATTTCGTGGCTCATCGCCGCAAGGAAAGCGCTCTTCGCGCGGTTGGCCACTTCCGCGACCTGTTTTGCCGCAGCCAGCTCCGCGGTTCGCTTTTCGACGCGAAGTTCAAGATTTACGCGATACGCAATCAGTTCATCGTTCAGCGCTTTCAGCTCGCTGATATCGTCCTTGAAACATAGATAATGCGTGATGTCGCCCTGCGGATCACGAATCGGCGAAATCATGACCTGCTCAAAATACTCGCGCCCATCCTTGGTACGGTTGATGAACTCCCCGCGCCACGTCTCGCCCCTGGCCAGCGCGCGCCACTGCGCCTGGTAGGTTTCCGGAGGCGTCTTCCCCGACTGCAGAATGCGCGGATTCTTCCCGTAAACTTCGGCACGTGTATAGCCCGATGAGCGCACGAACGCCGCATTTACATATTCGATTTCCGCACGACGGCTGGTAATGACAATGGATTGCGGACTCTGCTCCATCGCGAGCGAAAGCTTGCGAAGCTGATCTTCGGTCTTCTTGCGATCACTGATATCTTCAACACCCGCGAATCTCGCCGTGACCCGCCCGCTATGATCACGCTGCACGCCAATTTTGACGGCGACCGGAATTTGGCTGCCGTCCTTGCGCACATGCACCGATTCAAAACTGTGGTGACCAGCCGATTCGGCCTTCGCAAGGCGTGATTCGAGCTGCTCGTATTCCTCCGGCGGATAGATCTCGCGATTCGATTTTCCGACCATTTCGTCGGCGCTGTAGCCGAGCTGATTCGCGAACGCCGCATTCACCTGAATGAAGGTGTTATCCGCAGCGTTCTCGATCGCCATGCCGAGCGCAGCCATCTCGAACACGCTTTTCAGGCGCTGCGCCGCTTTGTCGGCCCGCCGCCTGCCGGTCACGTCCGTCCACGCCCCAATAACCTCCTTCGGCCGGCCCGCCGCATCGCGCACCAGTCGTCGTTCGTCAAGCGCCCAGACGTAGTGCCCCGCCTTGTGCGCGAAACGGTAATGATGGCTCACGGATCCGGTATCAAACAGCGCCGCGTCTCCCGCCAACGCTGACGCGCGATCATCCGGGTGCAGCCCGGCGAGCCACCAGCCGGGCTCGAGCGCTTCATTGACGGTGTACCCCAGCAAGCGCTCGATGTTATCGCTGACAAACAAAGTGCGAAATCCGACGGCGACGGGTTGCTGCGTGTAGATGATCGCCGGACCGGCATTGATAAGGCGCCGGAATTGGCGCTCCGCGTCGCTTGCGCGCTGTGCGCCGGCCTTGAGTCTGGTCACCATTCGATGCATCAGCCAATACAGCAGGCCGGCGGTAGCGACCACAAAGGCCCAGCCCTTGACGGTGCCAACCCAAATGCGCAGATCCGCGCCATCGACGAGCATGGTGACGAGTTGATCAGACAGCACGACCCATAAACCCGACACGATGACGTACAGGAGAACAATCGTACTGACTGACATGGCGGAATCATCGTTACCCGTCGTTTGGTCGATCATCGTTTTTTTTGACTCCATGCGAATCGCGCCGGAAAAGCCCACCTATGGCAGCTGCGCGCGCCGCTGGGGAGGGTGACGCAGAGGCATCGTGAAACTACACGCGCAGGTACTTGGCCACCTTGCTGCAAAGAACCTTCCGATCGAACGGCTTGACGACGAAGTCGACGGCACCGGCAAGCAAGCTCTCCGCCAGCACCTGTCGGTCACTGTGGCCGGTAATCATCACGACCGGAATCGCGGCGTACTGCAGTTGCACCTTTAACCGGCGCGTAATTTCCACGCCATCGAGATCGGGCAAGACGACGTCCATCAGGATCAGGTTGGGCCGCCGTACGCGCAATGCGTCAAATGCCTCTGCTGCGCTATGCGCGAATGCAAGCTCATAGCGGTCGGACTCAAGCAGTGTTCCGAGCAACTTGCACTGAAACTTGTCGTCGTCGACGATGAGCACCCGCGGACGTTGCGGTCCGGCGACCACGCCGGCTGTCGGTGGCGACGCGTCGTGGATTGCCGGCGCCCGGACATGATCGAGCGACGGCGACTGCGGTGGCGCACGCTCGGCGCCATCGTGGCGATGCAACGGTTCGGCTTGCACATCACCGGGTTCGAACGCATCGAATACGTCGTCCATGCCGAAGACGTCCGTTTCATGGCCGTAGTCGTCAATCGCATCACGCGTCGCCGGCTCGACCGCCTGCTCTGCCGCCGCGAACGGCTCGTTGGCGGCAATGTCGACACCGAAGCTCGAGTCAGTGGGGCGTTTCCTTTCAGCAATCAGCCCGGCATCTTCTGCGCCGAATCCCCTCGGCGCCGCCGCGCGTTCGCTCGCCAACCCTCGGAGCGCAAGCAGCACCGACATGGGCAGGCGGCGGGCGTCATGAGCCAACGGCCAGAACGGGACGTAGTCGTCGAAGAAACCCGCCCGGCAACGCGCGTAGGCCTTTCCGACGTCATCCTTGTTGCAAAGGAGCAAAGTGCGATGCGAAAACGTGCGCCGGCCATGGCGCGCGGGGCCGAGACCAAGGTAGTAGCGCCTGGCGCGCTCAACGTCGCGGAAGGCCAGCACCAGAACGCAGGGCGTTTGTTGCGCGAAACTTTCCGCGATGCGGGCCGCGTCCGAGCAAACGGAAATGCTGCTGAATGCGTCGTCGAGAAGACCCGACACCAGTGCGCTGTCGGTGTTCGAATCCGTGGCAAGCAGTACGGGATACGAGGTGCTGATCATTCAAATCCCGCCTCGCGGCAGCCCGCCGCCGAGACAAAAATTTGGAGAAGATCGCGCCTCCGCTCGGCCCGCAAATGAAATGCGCCGCGTCCTTGTGTTCGCTTGGAGAAGAGCACCATGGGCCACCGCAATTACCTCCGTATCACACGACCGGAATTAGCCTAAACACATATCGTTCCCCTATTCTCGGCATTCCGCGCGACTTCTGAAGCGAATGCGGGCCTGGGTCGCCATTTATGCTGCTTGTTGGCATC
>CBDTZF010000315.1:0-3398 GCA_965364825.1 uncultured Rhodocyclaceae bacterium
CAGGAAAAATTCATTGATGACCTCAACATCGAGATACGGTGAAACCGCCGACAACTGCGCCCTCACCCTCAGTCCCTCTCCCGGAGCGCGAGGGAAGAAGGACCCGCGGCGCGCCGAGCGCACAAATGACTCCCCTCGCCCTCCGGAAGAGGGGCCGGGGGTGAGGGAACGGCCACTGAGCGCGCACCGGCTGACCAATCGCTGCGGACAAACACATTGATGCGATCGCCCAGGTGATTTCGAATCTTGAACAAACACAGGAAGCCCGAGCATGAGCAAGCCCTACGAAACGATCCTGTATGAAGTGAACGACGGCATCGCCGAGATCCGCCTCAACCGGCCGAAGCGCCTCAACGCGGTGGTGCAGCAGCTCTACGATGAACTCAATCATGCGCTGGGCGAGGCCGAAGCCGACCCCAATGCACGCGTGGTGTTGCTCACCGGCGAGGGGCACGCGTTTTGCGTCGGCGCCGATCTCAAGGAACACAAGGCGGGGCGCACCGCCTTCGACCGCCGCCAGTATTTGCTGGGCGAGCAGACCGTCTGCAAGCGCTTGTTGCTGCTGAAAAAACCGGTGGTCGCGGCAGTGAATGGATACGCTTTGGGTGCCGGCGCCGAGATGGCGATTGCGTCGGATTTCATTCTGATGGCCGAAAGCGCCCAGCTCGGCCTGCCCGAAGTCAGCATCGGCGCCTTTCTCGGTGGTGGCGTGACTTACCTGTTGCCGCGTCTGGTCGGGCTTGCCAAGGCGCGCGAGCTGGTGTTTCTCGGCGAGCGCATCCGTGGCGAGGAGGCGGTGCGCATCGGCCTGGCCAACCGCGTGCTGCCCGATGAAGGCTTTCTCGACGCGGCGCGTGACTTTGCGCGCCAGATCGCCGGCAAGGCGCCGTTCTCGATGCAGCTTGCCAAGGAGCAACTCAACATGGCCGCCGAACGCACCTTCGATGCGGCGCTGACCGCCGAGCTGGAAGGCATGATGTTCGTCAGCACGACGCGTGACTGGCAGGAAGGGGTCGATGCCTTCGCCGAAAAGCGCGCGCCGGTTTTCAAGGGAGAGTGAACATGGTGGCGAGCACACCGACAGGGCACGCGCGCAGCCCGCTGCACGACTTCCTCGCGCCCGATTCGATTGCCATCGTCGGCGCCTCGGCCGATCCCACCAAGCGCGGTTACAAGGCGATGGTCGGGCTGATCAAGGACGGCTACAAGGGCGCGATCCATCCGATCAACCCCAAGGTGGACAGCATCCTCGGCGTCAAGACCTGCGCCTCGCTCGCCGAGGTGCCGGGCAAGATCGACCTTGCGCTAATCTGCACGCCCGCGGCCAGTCTGCCCGGGCTGTTGGCCGAATGCGGCAAAAAGGGTGTCAAGGGTGCGGTGATCCTTGCCAGCGGTTTCCGCGAGACTGGCGAAGCCGGTGCAAAGCTCGAAGACGAGATGATGGCCGCGGCGCGCGCCGGCAATGTGCGCATCATCGGTCCCAACACCTCGGGCATGTTCAACTTGCACAAAAAGGTCAATCTGCTCGCGCTGGCCAATGTGCGGCCGGGCGATATCGGCTTCATTTCGCAATCCGGCAACATGCTGCTGGCGCTGGTGCTGGAAGCCGAACACAACGGCCATGTCGGCTTTTCCACCTATGTCGGACCGGGCAACCAGACCGACATCGGCTTCAACGATTACCTGCGTTATCTGGGTGAAGACGACCACACCCGCGTCGCCACGCTGTATGTCGAAGGCTTTCGCGATGGTCGGCGCTTCCTCGAAGCGGCACGCGAGATCACTACGGTCAAGCCGGTGGTGGTGTACAAATCCGGTTCCACCGAACAGGGCGCGAAGGCCGCCAGTTCGCACACCGGCGCGCTCGCCGGCAGCTATGCCATGACCTGCGATCTGCTGCGTCAGGTGGGCGTCAGCGTGGTGCATGATTCGGATGAAATCCTGCCGGTCGCCGAAGGCCTCGGCCTGATGCAGAAGGCACCGGGCAAGCGCGTTGCGGTGATTGCTGACGGTGGCGGCCAGGCCACGATTGCCTCCGACCGCCTCACCGAAGCCGGCCTCGAACTGGCCGAGCTGAGCGAGACCACCAAAAAGCGGCTCGGCGAAATTCTCTTCCCGCAGGCGTCGTTGGTGAACCCCGTCGACGTGGCCGGCAGCAGCGACGCCAACCCGGCCCTGCTGGCCGAGTGCATGGAGATCGTCAGCGAGGATGAAAACGTTGACGCGATCTTCCTCGTCGGCATGTTCGGCGGCTACAGCGTCCGCTTCGCCGAGGACCTGCTCGGCGGCGAGATGCGCGGCGCCGAATCGATGATCGAACTGGCCCGCCGCAGCGAAAAACCGGTGGTCGTCTACAGCCTGTACGCGCCCATCCGTCCGCCCGCGCTGCGCCGCATGCACGAAGCCGGGCTGCCGGTGTACAGCTCGCTCGAACATGCGGTGCGTGTGCTTGCCGCGCTGAGCGAGCGCGGCATTTACCTCAAGGCGTCGGCCGAGCAGCAGTCGGCCGCCGCGGTCGAACCGGCCGCCGCCATGCTGACGATGTTTACCCGCGCCCAGCATGATGGCCGCGACCTGTTCGAGTTCGAAGCCAAGAATCTGTTGCGGGCTCATGGCGTGCAAGTGGCACCGGAGGCGATCGTCAGCGATGCCGAAGAACTGGCCGAAGTGGCGCAACGCTTCGGCGATCAGGCGCTGGTGATGAAGGTGGTGTCGAAGGACATCCTGCATAAATCGGACGCCGGCGGCGTCAAGCTCAACCTGCGTGGTGAGGCGGCCTTGCGCGAGGCCTACGCGCAGATCATGCAGTCCTGCCGCGCCTTTTCGCCGAACGCCGAGATTCACGGCGTCCTGGTCACGCCGATGGCGCGCAAGGGCACCGAGATCATCATCGGCGTCAGCCACGACCCGATCTTCGGCCCGGTGCTGATGTTCGGCCTCGGCGGCATCTTCGTCGAAATCCTCGAAGACGTCGCCTTCCGCGCCATTCCGCTGTCGCCGCACGCGGCGCGCTCGATGATCGATCAGATCAAGGCGCGCAAGATCCTCGAAGGTGCACGTGGCGAAGCGGCGGTCGACAAGGACGCGCTGGTCGACCTGCTGCTCAAGGTGTCGAGCATCGTGTCGGCGTATCCACAACTGGCCGAACTCGATCTGAATCCCGTGCTTGCCTATGACGACGGTTACGCCGTGGTGGATGCGCGTGTGATCGTCAAGCGTAACGACTGACCCGTCAAAAGGGAGATTCTTCATGACAGCCCCACAACTTACCGATGCGCTGCTCGAAGTCGACAACCGCATCGCGACCCTGACCCTCAACCGCCATGACGTGCGCAATGCACTTACCGGCACCCATCTGATCGACGACATCATCGCCGTCGCCGACTGGGTGAACCGGG
>CBDTZF010000316.1:0-3382 GCA_965364825.1 uncultured Rhodocyclaceae bacterium
CAACCTGCGGCATTGGTAGGCCGCGCGGCGCGGGCGGGGCAGAGAGCTGATGAAACCCGCGGGTCTCGAATTCTTCCGCATGCGCCGAAAGAAAACTGCACAGGCTGTCGAAGCGCTTTGCAGTGATGGAGTCCGGATTCGATGAGTCGGGCACCATCATCTCGAAGTTGTGCGACAGGATAACGAAGTCCTGCCATCCCGCGTCCTTGGCGCGAGTCATCGCCTGAGTCAGCTCGCTCACGCTACACGCGCCGATCTGGGCGTGGCGAAGACGTCCGAAGCCGTCCCGAAACACACTCATCGGATAGACGCCGAGGGTGTCGTGCATGAAGGGCTCGCTCGGCCCCGCGTGGGTATCTCGCACGCTGCCCGGCTGTGACGTCGCCATGGTCGAGTCGATGCTGCTGTCGAAGGCCAAACCGTTTGCGATGACCGCACTAAAGGTCTCGGCGTTGCAGGAGAAACTGCCTGCGCGAAAGGCGTTGGGTCGGTCCGCACCGGCTTCGTCGAGCAAGCGAAGACCATGATGGATAAGGCGTTCCTGCTCGGTGCCAGAATAATAGGTCAAATGTTGGCGTTTGCGAGTCACGTCGGGCAGCAGCGGGGTGAGTGCCTCGTCGGTCCACTCCGGATGCAGGTGCAGTTGAATCTCCTGGCCGGCGCGCTTGATCAGATTCACGATCTCGGCCAGCGGTTCGATCCCGAATCGGGCCGCGAACAGTGGTTCGACGAAGAAAACGCCCTTCAGACCATGGTTGTCGAGCACTTCCAGCGTCCTCGGGAGCGCATATTCGCCCGCGCGCGATCGCCCGTAAACGTAGCGCTCGAAGCTGGCGGCGAAATCCGCCTCGAGCGTCTGCCAGCTGTTGCACCAGATTTCGACGTCGAATGTCAGGAATACTCTCAAAATTGAATCTCGTGGATTCTGGGTCGTCATACCGCCGACCGTGCGCCAAAGATCAGCGAAATAATATCGACGTCAATGATATCCGACTCCGAACGTTGTCGCTTTGGCCCTGTCGGCAACCGGTGCGCGTGCATTGCGATCGGACGAATCAGCGGGTCGATATGGCATGTGTCCGCCCGGGCCTAACGGCTCTTGATCATCGTCCCCACACCATGATCGGTCAGGATCTCTAGCAACAAGCAATGCTCGACCCGCCCGTCGATAATATGGACGGAATTGACGCCGCTCCGTGCTGCGTCGAGGGCCGAGGCGATTTTCGGCAGCATGCCGCCTGACAGCGTGCCGTTGGCGACGAGGTCGTCGATGTCTTTCGGCGTCAAGCCGGTAAGTAGTTTTCCGTTTTCGTCGAGGACGCCTTTGGTGTTGGTGAGCAGGACGAGTTTTTCTGCTTTGAGAATTTCGGCGAGCTTGCCGGCGACGACATCGGCGTTGATATTGTAGGTTTCGCCGTTTTCGCCAACGCCGATGGGGGCGATCACTGGGATAAAATCGCCTTTATCGAGAAAGGAGATGAGGCTGGGGTCGATCTGGGTGATTTCGCCGACCTGACCGACATCGATGACGTCACCCGGGGGGGCGTCTTTCTTCTGCATGAGCAGTTTTTTGGCGCGGATAAAGCGGGCGTCTTTGCCCGTGAGGCCAACTGCCTTGCCGCCATGCTGGTTGATGAGGTTGACGATTTCCTTGTTGACCTGGCCGCCGAGCACCATTTCCACCACGTCCATGGTTTCCGCGTCGGTCACGCGCATGCCCTGGATGAATTCCACTTTTTTGCCGACACGTGTGAGCAGCGTTTCGATCTGCGGGCCGCCGCCGTGCACCACGACCGGGTTGAGTCCGACCAGTTTGAGCAGGACGACATCCTGCGCGAAGCTGTCTTTCAGACGCGGTTCGGTCATCGCGTTGCCGCCGTATTTGATGACGATGGTCTTGTCGAAGAAGCGCTTGATGTAGGGCAAGGCTTCGGAAAGGATCGAGGCCTTTCTGGCGGGGGTGACGACGGTGTTCGTGGTGTCTGTGCTCATGGCATGTGTTGGAATCGAATCAAAGTGATCGGTCAGCGTGCTTGCGACAATTGTCGTGCGGTGGACGGGGTTGCCGCCTCAATCAACGAGGATCAAGGTTGATGTCGGGATTCTACCGAGCTGTGGCCCTGGCGCATAGCGGCGGGGAATCCTGGCATGTCCGTCAAGGTAGGCCCGGGGTCTGAACGGCGCCTGGTAACCAGCGGTCGGGCAGCGGCTGCAACAGGCGCGTGCCAATGGGCAGTTGAAACTCTGCGGTCGGGCTCGGTCGGTGTTGGTCCGTTTGATCGGGTGGTATAGCGCGCCCGCGCCACGGCGACCTGTTGGAGAGGGAAAAATCAAGTGCGTCGACATCGCCAAGTGCCATCGCCGGGGCAGGGTAGTTGCCTTCGAAAACGCCGGGATTGCCGGTTTCGAGTATCCCCGGACCGACCAACAGGTTGTTGAGTGCATACACTTTTGGGGTGGCCTGATCCGCGTGTTGCCAGACGCGCAAAAACCACGCCCCGGTCAGCCTGTCGCTGAGCAGTGTGTTATAGCCGAGGGTGAGCTCGTTATCGGCGTATGGGTAGCCTTCGGCGCCAAAACTTACGACGGTCGGGTTCGACGTATTTGCACTCTGGCCGATGATGTTGCCGATTACTTCCGCCTTGCCGCCATTGGGAAACTCGAGTTCGTAGGCTGCTTCTCCGTTGTCGCCATCGTAGATGAGGTTGTACTCGACGCGACTGAACCGGGCGCGAGATTTGACTAAATGGGCTTGGTAGCCGCCGTGAAAGCGACTCCCGCGCAGGTAGACGCTCTGAATTCGGCCAACGTAGAGAAGATGATGGAGGGCGCCACGGTGATGTGGTGCGCGTGCGAAGAGGCTGTTTTCTATTCGCAGGCTGGCCTCGGGGTTGTTGCTGGTCAGAATGCCGTTTTCGTTGTCGATGAAGCGGCTGTTGCGAACGGTGAGACTGCCTTGTTCGAAGCGGATGCCGGCGCCGTTCAGATCGGGCACCCGAGCGCCGCGAAATTCGATGTTGTCGACCAGCACGTTGTCGCCGCGAATTACCCAGATGGCTTTGCCTTGTGCGGACTGGCCTGCGGCGTCGAGTACGGGGCCTTCGCCGATGCCGCGCAAGGTCAGGTTGTTCTGTCCCCATGTGGCTACGTCGCCGCGGTAAGTGCCCGGGGCGATTTCGACCGTGTCGCCGTCCTTGGCGTGTCGCGCGGCCGCGGCGATGCGTGTGAACGCTTCCCCCGGGCCAACGCGCAGAACATCGGCGATCGCTGAGCCGGCGATGGCCGAAACAATGATGAAAGCGACGATTGTGGATGAGCGTTGACGTTGCATCACGTAGCTGCATGGTGGGGCGGTTGAGTCTCCACGCCATGCTATCCAAAA
>CBDTZF010000317.1:0-3377 GCA_965364825.1 uncultured Rhodocyclaceae bacterium
CCAGGTTGTATTTGGCGATGGCCGCCGCGACTTTCTCGCGATCCACCTTGCCATCTTCGGCCAGCGCATTGAGCGCCGCAACCGTGATCCAGTGTCGATCCACCTCGAAGAAATGACGCAGTTTTTCGCGCGTGTCGCTGCGGCCGTAGCCGTCGGTGCCCAGGGTCACGTAGGTGTTCTTGACGTACGGACGAATCTGCTCGGCGAACAGCTTGACGTAGTCGGTGGCCGCGATGACCGGGCCGACCGCACCGTCGAGCAGCTTCTCGACATGCGACTGTCTCGGCTTCTCCATCGGATGCAGCAGGTTCCAGCGATGGACATCCTGACCCTCGCGAACCAGTTCGTTGAAGCTTGGGCAACTCCACAGGTCGGCTTCGACCCCCCAGTCGTCCTTGAGAAGGTCGGCGGCGGCAATCGCTTCCATGAAGATCGAGCCGGAGCCGAGCAACTGAACGCGCAGCTTGCCCTTGCCGCCTTTGCGGAACGAGTGCATCCCCTTGATGATGTCGGCCTCGGCGCCCTCGGGCATTGCCGGGTGCTCGTAGTTCTCGTTCTCGACGGTGATGTAATAGTAGACATCCTCCTGCTCGGTGAACATGCGGCGCATGCCATCGTGCGCGATCACGGCGACTTCATACTGGAAGGTCGGATCGTAACTGATGCAGTTGGGGACCATGTTGGCGAGAATCAGACTGTGGCCGTCCTCGTGCTGCAGGCCTTCGCCGTTGAGCGTGGTGCGGCCCGCCGTGGCGCCAATCAGGAAGCCTCGAGCGCGCTGGTCGCCCGCCGCCCAGCACAGGTCCATGGTGCGCTGAAAGCCGAACATCGAATAGAAAATGTAGAACGGCATCATCTGCACGTTGTGCACCGAGTAGGCCGTGGCCGCGGCAATCCAGTCAGCCATGGCGCCAGCTTCGTTGATGCCTTCCTGCAACACCTGACCGGTTTTCGATTCCTTGTAGAACATGAGCTGGTCATGATCTTCCGGCAGGTACTTCTGGCCGTCCTGGTTCCAGATGCCGTATTGGCGGAACATGCCTTCCATGCCGAAGGTGCGCGACTCGTCGGGCGAAATCGGCACCACGTGCCTGCCCATCTGCTTGTTCTTGAGCAGCGTGTTCATGATGCGAACAATCGCCATGGTGGTCGACACTTCGCGCCCTTCGCCCGACGCCTTGAGCAAGGCGGAGAAGGCATCCAGGGGTGGAATTTCCAGCACGCTGTCGGACTTCTGCCGGCGCGTCGGCAGGAAGCCGCCCAGCGACATGCGGCGCTCGAGCAGGTATTTTTGCTCGGGCGAGTCTTCAGCGAATTTCAGGTACGGCACTTCTTCGAGCTGGTCATCGGGTACCGGCAGATCGAAGCGATCGCGGAAGCGGCGGATCGAGTCGACGTCGAGCGTTTTCTGCTGATGCGAGATGTTCATCGCTTCGCCCTGCTGGCCCATGCCATAGCCCTTGATGGTCTTGGGCAGAATGAGCGTCGGCTGGCCCTTGTGATTCACCGCGGCGTTATAGGCGGCGAAGACCTTGAAGATGTCATGACCGCCGCGATTCAGGCGCCAGATATCGTCGTCGGTCCAGTCGGCGACCAACGCCTTGAGTTCCGGCGTGGTGAAGAAGTGTTCGCGTACATAGGCGCCGTCCTTCGCTCTGAAGGTCTGGTAGTCGCCGTCGCACAATTCCATCATGTGTTTCTGGAGGATGCCGTCCTTGTCGCGTTCGAACAGCGTATCCCAGTGTGTGCCCCACACCACCTTGATGACGTTCCAGCCAGCGCCACGGAAGGTGGATTCAAGTTCCTGAATGATCTTGCCGTTGCCGCGCACCGGGCCATCCAGACGCTGCAGATTGCAGTTGATGACGAAGATCAGGTTGTCGAGCCGTTCGCGTGCTGCCATGCCGATGGCGCCGAGCGATTCGACTTCATCGGTTTCGCCATCGCCGAGGAAGGCCCAGACTTTGCGATTTGCGGCGCGTTCGGCGTTGATCATGTCGCGGCTGGCTAGATACTTGATGAAGCGTGCCGCGTAAATCGCGCACAGCGGGCCAAGGCCCATCGACACCGTCGGGAACTGCCAGAAATCCGGCATCAGCCACGGGTGCGGATAGGACGGAATACCCTTGCCGTCGGTTTCGAGGCGGAAGTTGTCCATCTGTTCTTCTGTCAGACGGCCGAGCATGAACGCGCGCGAATACACGCCCGGATTCGAGTGACCCTGGAAAAAGATCAGATCGCCATCGTGATCTTCGGATGGCGCATGCCAGAAATGGGAGAAACCGACGTCATAGAGCACGGCGGAGGAAGCGAACGAGGCGATGTGACCGCCGACGTTGGTGTGCTTGTTGACCCGCACCACCATCGCCATCGCGTTCCAGCGGATATAGGAGTGCAGCTTGATCTCCATGTCCGCGTCGCCCGGATAGGCGGGCTGCTTGTCGGCCGGGATGGTGTTGACGTACTGCGTGGTGGCGGAGTAGGGAATATCGATTCCTTCCTCGCGACCTTCCTCGATTAGCTTCTCGATCAGGAAGTGCGCCCGCTCCGGGCCCACGTTGGCGACGACACCCTGAAGTGCCTCAAGCCATTCCTGCGTTTCCTGCGCGTCCGGATCCGGCTGAACGCTGACATTCGTCGGTGTGCTCATGCTGTTTTCCTCTCCTCGTGAGTCTTTTGGAATTGATCGCGCGCGACCACAGCGGGTTACACCGGTGGCGCACGCGCAAAATTCTTGACTTTCTGCTGGCTTTGAAACTTTTTAGACTGTAAAACGCGATTTCAGAATGCGCAATAAAGATGACTGATACTGGTTACTACATTTTTTGATGATGGTGCCACAACGACTCAACAATCGGTCAACGGAAGCGCGCCGCGGGTTTGGCGCGGCATTTCCGATGCAATTCTTGAAGGATGGTCGTGCAGGAAGAAAAAGACCGGCCGGGAGTCGAGGGAGGGAGGGAGAGACCCCCGGCAGGTCGTGAAAACGGTAGTGCGGCAGAAGCCCCGTGAAAGTCTCGACGACGCGGATGATTGCCTGCGAGGTGAGGCTTGTCGTGTGCCGCGTTACTGCGATCGCGCGGCGCACTGTTACGGTGGCTGCGTGATCCACATTGAACGCAGCAAGCTTACAAGTCATGACGACACCCGGAACGCCTTCTTTAGGTTTTGTCGCGTGGCGCGCAACAAGTAATTCTTTGCCAGCGCCAAGTATCGCGAAAAATCATACGCTGACGCGGCTGCCGAGGAAACCGCGCGCTGCGCTCTGACAACGGCTAGAGCGGACTCGGGATCGCGTCGTGCAGTCACTTGAATACCAAGTTCGCTCAGTAAAGTCAAAATGGCGATCCGCGGTGCACCTCACCCCCGCGCACGCA
>CBDTZF010000318.1:0-3360 GCA_965364825.1 uncultured Rhodocyclaceae bacterium
GGATGGTCTGCGTCTTTCGGTCAGCTTCGGGTTCGCGGCCGGGCCGCATATTTCGTCTGGCGCGGGTCTTTATTCGAGGTTTTCCAGCACCATTCGTTGGCGCAGAGGGTGCTGCCGATTTAGGGGCCTCTACTTGCACGGCTGCCTTGGCTGGGCGGACCGTCAGCACAGGCGGCTCCACCGGTGTCGGCAGGATTTTATGCGCGGCTGTTGTCTTCCGCTCGGGCGCTGAGGCCTTCTTCATGAACAGCGCGGTCGGTATGACGCCGCTGCCAGGCGGCGCGCCCTGCTTGCTGCGTGCGGCTTCCGGCGCGGCGTGCGGTTCGTTCCCTGTTCTCGTGCTGTCTGGCGTTCTGCCAAAGGCATCGGCTTGCGAAGCGTCGGGCGGTGTGCCTGTTGCGGCGTCGTTGCGCTCTTCCAGAATGAACAGACTGTTGCGTCTGCTCACGGGCGGCGACATGCTCGCGTCGGCATCGAGCGTGTCGATCGCGTTGAATACATGATTGCAATGCCCGCAACGCACCTTGCCATCGCGCACGCCCAACTGTTCGTCGGTGACGCGGAATACCGTTTGGCAAGCGGGACACCGGGTACGCATTACACCCTGCAACCTTCCAGCCGTACCCAGCCGTCGAGCGCTTTGCCTACGCGCAGTGCAATCCACGGCGCGTAGGCCGCGATCACCTGCGCGCTCTGTGTTTCCAGCACGCCCGACAGTGCCAATTGACCACCCGGCGCGACCAGCGCGCTCAGGGCGGGCGCAAGCACGCACAGTGGGTTGGTAAGAATGTTGGCGACCACGCGATCAAACTGTTGGTCCAACGGTTCTGTCGATAGGCCCAATACGATGTCGACCTGATTGCGCTGTGCGTTGTCGCGCGCGGCGTCGACGGCTTTTTCATCGATGTCCACCGCAATCACGCGACCGGCGCCGAGCCGGGCGGCGGCGATGGCGAGAATGCCGGAACCGCAACCGTAATCGATGACCGAGCAGCCGGGCGTTACAGTCTGTTCCAGCCATTCCAGGCACAGTTGCGTCGTGGCGTGCGAGCCGGTGCCGAAAGCCATGCCGGGATCGAGTGAGATGTTGATCGCGTCGGCGTCCGGCGCGGTGTGCCACGAGGGCACGATCCACAGCCGGTCGGTGATGCGGATCGGGTCGAACTGAGATTGCGTGAGTTGCACCCAGTTCTGATCGGCAATGTTTTCGGTGGTGAACTCGGGCACCCGGGCCAGTCCGGCCTCGCCGCTTGCGTGGGCGAGCGCGGCGGCCAGGTTCGCGTCGGCGTCGAACAGGGCGATGACGCGGCTGTGATCCCACAGCGGCGCGGGCGTCATGCCCGGTTCGCCGAACTGCGGTCGCTCGGCGTCGGTGCCGGCATCAGCGTCTTCCAGACTGACCGAAATGGCGCCGTGCGCCATCAGCGCATCGGAAAGTGCTTCTGCGCGCGCCGCGTCAGCGCGCAGGGTGACGGAAATCCACATCAGCGATCGTTGGACTCATGGCGCTCTTCCAGGCGACGTTCGAGGTAATGAATGCTGGTCCCGCCCTTGAGGAAACTGGCGTCACGCATGAGTTCCTGGTGCAGCAACAGGTTGGTCTTGATACCTTCGACCACGGTTTCCGACAGGGCGATCTGCATGCGGCGGATGGCTTCGTCGCGGGTGTCGCCGTAGGCAATCAGCTTGCCGATCATCGAATCGTAGTGCGACGGCACCACATAGCCACTATAGGCATGCGAGTCGACCCGGATGCCGGGCCCGCCGGGCATGTGCCAATTGGTGATACGGCCCGGGCTGGGTGTGAATTTGAATGGGTCCTCGGCGTTTAGCCGGCATTCGACGGCATGGCCCGAAAAATTTACCTGTTTCTGAGTGAACCACAGCTTTTCTCCCGTGGCGATGCGGATTTGCGCCTTCACGATGTCGACCCCGGTGATCAGTTCGGTCACTGGATGTTCGACCTGCACACGGGTGTTCATTTCAATGAAGTAGAACTCGTTGTTCTCGTACAGGAACTCGAACGTACCGGCGCTGCGATAGCCGATCTTGCGGCAGGCTTCGGCGCATCGTTCGCCGATCCGCGCGATGTGTTTGCGGTCGATACCGGGTGCCGGCGCTTCCTCTATCACCTTTTGATGGCGCCGCTGCATGGAGCAGTCGCGCTCACCCAGATGCACCGCGTTGCCGTGCTCATCCGCGAGGATCTGGATCTCCACATGACGCGGGTTTTCGAGGTATTTCTCCAAGTAAACCACGGGGTTGCCGAAGGCCGCCTGTGCCTCGGCCTTGGTCGTGGTCACCGCGTTGATCAAGGCGGCTTCGGTGTGCACCACGCGCATGCCGCGTCCGCCGCCGCCGCCGGCCGCCTTGACGATGACCGGGTAGCCGACCTCGCGTGCAATACGGATCATGTCCTTCGGGTCGTCGGGCAGCGCGCCTTCGGAGCCGGGTACGCACGGCACCTTGGCTTCATTCATTGCCACCTTGGCACTGACCTTGTCGCCCATCAGGCGGATGGTTTCCGCGCGCGGGCCGATGAAGACGAAACCGGACTGGTCGACGCGTTCGGCAAAGTCGGCATTTTCCGACAGGAAACCATAGCCGGGGTGAATCGCCTCGGCGTCCGTGACTTCGGCGGCAGAGATGATCGCGGGCACGTTGAGATAGCTGAGGGTGGAACTGGCCGGCCCGATGCAGACCGATTCGTCCGCCAGCTTGACGTACTTGGCCTCGGTGTCCGCCTCGGAATGCACGGCAACGGTGCGAATGCCCAGCTCCCGGCAGGCGCGCAGCACGCGCAAGGCAATTTCGCCGCGGTTGGCGATGAGTATCTTGTCGAACATACCGTCAGATCCCGTGGTGTGAGGTGGAAGGAGAGTGCCTCACGGCTTATCCGATGACGAACAGCGGTTGGCCGTATTCGACCGGCTGGCCATTTTCGACGAGGATCGCCTTGACGACGCCGGTCACGTCGGCATCGATCTCGTTCATCAGCTTCATTGCCTCGATAATGCACATCGGGTCGCCGCTGGAAATGCTGTCGCCGACCTCGACAAACGGGCTCTCACTCGGCGACGTGGCGCGATAGAAGGTGCCGACCATTGGCGAATGCATGACATGGCCGTCCGGGAGGTCATCACCTGCCGGTTCGTCGCCGACCGCCACAGCCGGCGCTGCAGTGTGAACCGGCGCTACGGCGGCAAGCGGTGCCGCCAAGTAGGTTTTGGCGATGCGGACTTTCTCTTCGCCTTCGGTGACTTCGAGTTCGGAAATGCCAGATTCCTGAACCAGGTCGATGAGCTTTTTCAGCTTTCGCAGATCCATGCAGTTCTCCAGTGAGCGCCGGCACGATGCCGG
>CBDTZF010000319.1:0-3352 GCA_965364825.1 uncultured Rhodocyclaceae bacterium
TGCATTCCTCGACATAGGCCCGCTATGGCTTCGAGAAAACGCCTTGCACTGGGCCGCTCCATGGCTGACTGAACCCGTCAATATCACCTCGACAGAGTACTAGCCGTCGCGACCAACGAGCGCGCGGTGCGCTTGTGGCAACGGCTCGGTTTTTTCGTGGTCGGCACGCTTCCGGGTGCCTTCCGTCATAAGCGCCTCGGCTATGTCGACGCGCACGTCATGTACAAGACGCTCGTCACCTGATCCCGTCGCAGCGAAACGGCTTGACGCAGAAAACATGATCACTTTCGATTTCCTACTGACCTCGCTCATCGTCGTGCTGATCCCCGGCACGGGTGTGGTTTTCGCCGTGTCGGCGGGGCTTGTTCATGACAAGCGCGCCAGCGTGTTTGCCGCGCTCGGTTGCTCCGTCGGCATCGTGCCGCATCTGCTCGCCAGTGTGTTCGGCCTCGCCGCCATTCTGCATACCAGCGCGGTCGCGTTTCAGGCGCTCAAGTTTGCGGGCGTCGCCTATCTGTTCTATCTCGCCTGGATGACCTGGCGCGAGACGGCAGCATTCCATGCCGATTCAACCCCATCGGCGACGACTGGCGGACGCCTCGTGCTCAAGGCGATATTGATCAATCTGCTGAATCCGAAGCTGTCGATATTCTTTCTCGCGTTCTTGCCGCAGTTCGTTCGCCCGGACGCGGTTACGCCGCTACGCGATCTCTTTGCACTGAGCAGCGTGTTCATGGCGATGACTTTTGGCGTGTTCGTCATCTACGGGCTGCTCGCCGATATTTTCCGCAGCGCCGTACTCGAATCGCCGCGCGTGCAAAACCTGCTGCGCCGCAGTTTCGCGGGCGCCTTCGCCGGTCTGGGGCTCAATCTGGCGTTGTCGGAGCGATGACATGCGCGTCCAGCGCACTATCAACACGTGCCGTCATGTCGCAAAACATCGAGGGAAAACGAATGAGGGATGTTGCAATTTCGCGCGAGCCGGTCGAACTTTACAAAGTGCTGAAGTTTGAGGGGCTGGTGGGCAGTGGCGGAGAGGCGAAAACGGCGGTGTCCGACGGGCGGGTGCGCGTCAATGGCGAGGTCGAGACGCGCAAGCGACGGCAGATCGTCGCCGGCGACACGATCGAATTCGCCGGCGAGACGCTGCGCATTCTGCGTGCGCCGACGGGGTGAAGGAGACGCGCGACGGCTTCAGTTCGCTCCGGCGTTGACGTTGGATTCGGCTTCCGGTGGCGGTGTTACCGCGGCCCACAGCGTCATCGTTGGCCGATGAGTTGGCCGATCATCGTCCGCGTTGTTTTGCGGCCGCTCGTTGGTGAGTGGGGTGGCCGGCGGGTTGGGGTCTCCGTAGGCGCTCGCGATGGCGCGCGTGTCGAGCGGTGGCAGGCCGTGACGCACACGGGCGCGCGTGCATTGGTCGCTGCCCAGCGCCACTTCGCGGCAGCAACTTGGGTGCTGGCCGTGAATCGAGCAGGCGGCGTCGACGCCGGGCGTTCCGGCCAGCGCGATGCAGTACGGCGTGTTGCTCGACGTGCCTTTCATGGCGACTTCATGCAGGCGTAGCGTTTCGGTCAACTCGACCGGCACCGTGCCGGTTTCGCAAGCCGTGGTTTCCGACCAATGAAAGGCAATCCGGTAGGAGGCGCAGCACACGCCGCAGCCGATGCACGCATTTGCCATGATGACGAACCAACTCGATAAGATGCCGAAAAGGGCGGACCTGCAGCCGGGCGGCCGCGTCCGTGCAACACTGCGAGTGCAGTGCGAGCGAGAATATACTGCGCCGGATTCCGGAAAGAAAGATCCGGCGGAAATTTGTTACCACCTTTCCTGGGCGCTAGGCTTTAGCGAGAGATGATGGAGGAAACCATGTGGCCGAATCGTAAATTGCTGGATCTGCTCGATATCGAGCTTCCGATCATTCAGGCGCCGATGGCGGGCGCGTGCGGCGCCGCGCTGGCGAGCGCGGTAAGCGCCGCGGGCGGTCTTGGTTCGCTGCCGGGTGCGCTGCTCGACGCGGCCGGGCTGCGTGCCGAGTTCGACGCATTTCGGGCGAAAACCGCCAAGCCGGTCAACATCAACTTCTTCTGCCATACGCTGCCGGCGCCCGATGCCGACCGGCAGGCGGCTTGGTTGGCGCGTCTCGCCGCCTACTACAGCGAGCTTGGACTGGATGCGTCCCAGGCGCCGCCGATGGCGATTCGCACGCCGTTCGACGACACAATGTGCGCGGTTGTCGAGGAGATCCAACCGGCGGTGGTGAGCTTCCATTTCGGCCTGCCCACGCCGGAATTGCTCGACCGCGTCAAGGCCGCTGGCTGCCGTGTGATGAGCACCGCCACCACGGTGGAAGAAGCGCGCTGGCTGGAGGATCGCGGCTGTGACGCGATCATCGCGCAAGGCCTCGAAGCCGGCGGACACCGGGGCATGTTCCTCTCCGACGCCGTCACCTCTCAGGTCGGCACCTTTGCGCTGGTGCCGCAGGTGGTGGATGCGGTCAAGGTGGCGGTCATCGCTGCCGGCGGGATTGCCGATGGTCGCGGCATTGCGGCGGCGTTTGCGCTTGGCGCGGCGGGTGTGCAGATCGGCACCGGGTATCTGTTCACGCCGCAATCCTTGATCAGTCCGCTGCATCGCGCGGCGCTACGGTCCGCCCGCGAAGACCAGACGGCGCTGACCAATGTGTTCAGCGGCCGGCCGGCGCGCGGGTTGATCAACCGCATCGTGCGCGAGGTCGGGCCGATGTCGGTTGCTGCGGCGCCGTTTCCCACCGCCGGCAACGCGCTGGCAGCGCTCAAGTCGACTGCCGAAGCGGCCGGCAGCGCCGATTTTTCGTCGCTGTGGTCGGGGCAGGCGGCACGCCTGGGGCGTGAAGTTGATGCGGCTGATTTGACCCGGCAACTGGCGGCGGATGCGCTGCAGCGGCTCGCGTCGTTGGGCACGTCCGCGTAGAACGTGCATCATTCAAAAGACCTGACAAGAGGAGGTCGCGTGAAGCGGTTGTTGGCAGTTCTCTGCCTGGTGCTGGGCGGCTGTGTCGGCATTCCCGACACGGTCGAGCCAGTCAAGAATTTCAAGCTGCAGCGCTATCTAGGCACATGGTACGAAATCGCGCGGCTCGATCATTCATTCGAGCGTGGTCTGTCACGCGTGACCGCGGAGTACAGCCTGCGCGATGACGGCGGCGTGAAGGTGATCAACCGAGGCTACAACGCGGCGGAGAAGAAATGGAGCGAAGCGGAAGGGAAGGCGTACTTCGTTGACGATGAAGATACCGGCTATTTGAAGGTGTCCTTCTTCGGGCCGTTCTACGGCGCCTATGTCGTCTTTGAACTGGATGAAACGGATT
>CBDTZF010000320.1:0-3347 GCA_965364825.1 uncultured Rhodocyclaceae bacterium
TCCGGTCCGCCACGCCCTGCGCATCAAACACATCGCCCGCCACCAGCACCACATCAGCGCTGCGTTCAGTCGCAATGCGCGCCAGACGCTCAACAGCCTTGAATCGCGCCTCCGCGAGCAGCGCTGCCTCGTCCGGCTCGAACTGCCCGAACAACTTGCCGATCTGCCAGTCGGCGGTATGCAGTAGCTTGATCAGAATGCTGTCCTTTGCGGTTTCTGTTCATCCATTCGCGCAAAGCAATCGCACGAAGCGATGGTGGGGCGGCGTTGCCGGCTCGCGCCTGTACGCGCAGTTTGCAGCGCCGTTCTCTCACCCCAACCCCTCCTTCCCGGCGGGAGAGGAGCTTTTCCGACGACGGCGGCGTTCCGCGCCGCCGCGGGGGACAATCGTCCTCCCCTCGCCGTTCGGGAGAGGGGCCGGGGGTGAGGGAAAACCCGTGCGAATAAAATACGGCCATTGTTCACTGGCATTCATGCGATCGCCCTGTCATTGGGCGTCACCGACGGCCGGGTTTGCGCCGCACGATGATGATACCTGCCCCGATCACGGGCCGCACGACGCCACCCGCTATCAATCGCGCGCGTGCACGCCGCGCCACTTACGCCGGTAGGCCGACGCATGCAGACCGACGTGTTTGCGGAACGCGGCGCGGAAGCTCGACGGTTCGGCGTAGCCGATATCGGCGGCGATGTCGTCGATAGGCATGTCGCTCGCCTCCAGCATCTGCTTGGCTTCTTCGATGCGCACGGTTCGGACATATTCGAGCGGCGACTGGCCGGTGGCGCCGCGAAAGCGGCGCTGGAAGCTGCGCGTCGACAGGCCGCTGCGGTCCGCCATCGCGCTCACGGGACTGGGCGCGTGAACGGTGTGATCACGGGCGCAACGACCAGTTGAGGGAGTCGACGCGCGACGCGTACTGCGACGCAATGACTCACGATTGCGAATACGAAACGCCGCAAGACTCTCGCTGTTTTCCTCACGTCCAGTGCTCAGGTGAGAATTCAACGAATGCTGCGATCCGCCAGCAGGTGAACTGCCTGAGCACTCTGGCGTTGCGGCGCCTTGCTGAAAAAACCCGCCTGCGCGGAAATAGCCTCATCGGCCGGCAGCACCGCGAGAAACTTGCCGCGTAGGTCGGCATGCTCGCTTTCGTCGCCACGCGTCTCCCACATCGCCAGAAACTGCGCGCGGCTGTATGTCCGGTTGCCAAGACTCGGGTCGGCGAGCCACACGGTGTTCTCGTCGATGCCGCGCAGCACCGAAAAATGATCGTCCTTGCGATGCTTGAGATACACCACCACCGGCATCTTCAACTTACGCAATTGCGCCCACGAAGCCGCAAAGCCCTGCGCCTTGAAACCAAAGCCGGTCAAGGCGCGCTGCATGTCGTCGAAACTCGCCCGCAAATCGCCCTTGTCCATCACCTTGAGCAACTCCGCCTCGGTCAGCGTCTGTCCATAGAATTCATTCAATAAGGTCGCCAGCGACGCCGCCCCGCAGGAGTAATCCAGATCCTGCTTCACCACGCGCCGATCGCGCAGCGTTTTCCAGCTCTCGACTGGAACGGTGCCGGTCAGCGTGGGCGTGGTGACAATCGCGCCGTCTGCATGGACACATGAGACCCCAAGGGACAGCGCGATCGTGCCCAGCGTTTCGATCCATCCTTTCATCATTTGCCTCCGCATTTTTGCTACACACGCCCGAGCCGCAACAAAAAACAGAAGACTCGAAAACCGCTGGCGCCCGTCAAGCCCACTCCGACGGCGCGGATCGCGGATTCAAGTGCAGAAAACCGTTCTGTAAGCGTGAAGTAGCCGCCCCAGCACACCGCGGTCAAAAGGAAAACGCCTACCGACCATCGGTGGAGGTTCGAGTTGTGGGCAATCGCCCATCGAGCCGGCAATATTTGCGCATAGAGGAATACAGCGATGCCAATGCCTTCATTCATCGCCTATGCTCCCGATAGCGCGTAGGGCGGATGAGCCAAAGGCGTTATCCGCCGTATGAAGGCCGTGGTAAGTCGAACAGGTTTTCGATCTGCTGAACGCATATTGCAATCCGGGTTTGACAGACCGCCATTTGGCGGAAGGCGCTTCGCTAATCCGCCCTACGCGAGTTCAGGCGGCAGCATGCCAGACGCGTCGATAGTCGGCCATGACTTGACGATGGCTATCGTTGACATCCGGCGCAATGCCCTTCGGTTATTGCGCCCTACGTGGGCTACGCTTACTACCCTTGTTACGTGCAAGGAAATAGGTTCCGGTGAGAAAGAGTATCCACGCCACTGTAAGCCCGAGCCACAATTCTGCGCTTGGAGTTGAACTTTTCAGATTGTCGACGTCTTCACGGTACCGAAGAAAGATAGTGGCCCACGCGGAAAGGCAACTTACGAAATACCAATAGTAATATCCCCGTTTGAGCTGAGACATACCAGTAATAAATAGAATCGCACTCAAAAAAAACGCAAGGGTATCAACATTAGCCATAATTAGTTACTGGGTCGCCCAGTGCATGAGAGACTATAATACTATTTCACCCAAGTTGCAGCGGGCGACCCGATCCCATAAATTATTTAGTTAATTAGAATTATATAAAACAATCACTTGCCTCCGCAAACGTTTGCAAAGAAGAATATCGCCGGTCAATACCAGCTATTTATATACCTGCTGGCGACCCCGCCCAAGGTAACGACGGACGCACCAGGAAAGCCACCCATTGCTCCGCCCATCGCTCCAGTAACGATTGCCGTTGTAAAGCCCGCCCAAGTAAAGTTCGTATTGTCAAACGAATATGCTGCGCCATTGAGGATCACCCCACCCACCGCGCCTACCAAGCCAAAGGCCCCCTCCGTCTCCTTCATCTCCGTCCGCGACAACGCCGCCACCTGCATCGGCCCTGCATCCTGCTCGAACATCTGCTGCATGTCCGCGGCGCCGAATTGCGTTGCTGCAACGCTTGAGGACTCATTCGCGAAAGCCGGTGCGACAAGGCTTGCGGACAGTGCAGTTGCGATGACGGTAGATTTCAATAGTTTCATTTTCAACTCCCTGAAAAACAACACTACGCTGGGGCGAAGCAAATGCAACATGGCACGCGTATCAGAATGTACGCAGCCAGTTGAGACGCAGGTCGGCCCCGTTGCGACCTGACGCGTTCACGTTGACGGTGAGGTTGAGGGTGTTGCCACGGTCGATGCCGTAGCCGGCGCCGAGCGTTAGATCAGTGCTTGTCTGGCGGCTTTCGCGGGTTTCGCCATCAATGCGGTCGGCCTGGCGGTTGATCCATTGGAAACCGGTGGTGAGCGTGACGCGGTCATTGACGGCGAAGGCGATCGACGGGCTGAGCA
>CBDTZF010000321.1:0-3328 GCA_965364825.1 uncultured Rhodocyclaceae bacterium
ACGGCTGAAATGGCTGACGAGAAAAAGCCCCCGTTCATTTTCCTGCCCGACACCGATGCGGCCGACCGCCTGATCCACCAGGCCGATGCCTTCCTGCTCAAGCACCGCAGTCCGCCCCCCGCCGACGACGACATGCCGGTGCTGACCGAGGTTGTCGCCGACGAAGACGTCGTTCCAGATAGCGACACCACCGACGCGACAATTCAGACCGCTGATGCACCTGCCGCATCAGCGCCCGATCGAATTCCACCGGATTTCGTCGAACAGCTCATCGAACTCGATGCGGTCATCGCGCATCGCATCGACCACTGGCTGCAGGATCAATTGCCGACGCTGATCGACGCGCAAGTCGATGCCATCAAGCTGAAACTGCGCGAGGATATCCACGCGCAGATGCGCACCACGCTCATTGCCGAAATCTCGCGCGACATCTCCGACCTGCTCGACGCCAACGATCCGCGCGATCGATAACACGGCAGCGCTGCCTGAGGGCGCAGACGCTTCGTTATAATGGTGGATTCGCTCCACCGTAATCACTTACCTCCGGAACACCATGGAACTGGCTAAAAGTTATGAGCCGGCGCAGATCGAACAGCGCTGGTACCCTGAATGGGAGTCGTGCGGCTATTTTGACGCCGGCCTCGACACCTCGAAATCCGATGCATTCTGCATCCTGCTGCCGCCGCCCAACGTCACCGGCACGCTGCACATGGGCCACGGTTTCAACCAGACCCTGATGGACGCGCTCACCCGCTATCACCGCATGCGTGGCGACAACACGCTGTGGCAGCCGGGGACCGACCACGCCGGCATCGCGACGCAGATCGTCGTTGAGCGCCAGCTCGATGCGCAAGGCGTCAGCCGCCACGATCTGGGCCGCGAGAAGTTTGTCGAAAAAGTGTGGGAGTGGAAGGAATACTCGGGCGGCTCGATTACCGGCCAGATGCGCCGCCTCGGGACTAGCCCGGACTGGAAGCGCGAGCGCTTCACGATGGATGCCGGCCTGTCGAAAACGGTCACCGAAACCTTCGTTCGGCTCTACAACGAAGGCCTGATCTATCGCGGGAAACGGCTCGTGAACTGGGACCCGGTGCTCGGCACGGCGGTATCCGACCTGGAAGTGGTGCAGGAAGAAGAAAGCGGCACGATCTGGCACATCCTGTATCCGTTCACCGACGGGCCGATCGGCGATCTGCGCGGCCTCACCGTCGCCACCACGCGGCCGGAAACGATGCTCGGCGACGTCGCCGTGATGGTGCATCCCGAAGATAAACGCTACGCCCACCTGATCGGCAAAACGGTGCGTCTGCCGCTCACCGGGCGAGATCTGCCGATCATTGCCGACGACTATGTCGACCGCGAATTCGGCACCGGCTGCGTCAAGGTCACGCCCGCGCATGATTTCAACGACTATGCAGTCGGCCAGCGTCACGGGCTGGAAATGATCGTCATCCTCAAGCTGGATGGGAGCATTCCTGCTGACGCCGAAATCTTCGACACGCAAGGCCAGCCGACCGGCACCACGGCCCTGCCGGCCAACGTCGCCGGCCTCGACCGCTTTGCAGCACGCAAGCAAGTGGTCGCCGATCTCGACGCGGCCGGCGTGCTAATCGAAACCAAGGCACACACCTTCACCGTGCCGCGTGGCGATCGCACCCACGTCGTGATCGAGCCAATGCTGACCGATCAGTGGTTCGTCGCCATGAGCAAACCTGGCGCGGATGGCAAGAGCATCACCGCGCAGGCGCTCGAATGCGTCGCCTCGGGCGAGATCAAGTTCTCCCCGGAAAACTGGGTCAATACCTACAACCAGTGGCTCAACAACATTCAGGACTGGTGCATTTCGCGCCAGTTATGGTGGGGCCACCAGATTCCGGCGTGGTATGGCGACGAGGGTCAGTTCTGGGTCGCGCACGACGAAGCGGAGGCCAAAGCCCTGGCTGCCGCCGACGGCTACACCGGCGTCCTCAGACGCGACGACGATGTACTCGACACCTGGTATTCGTCGGCACTGTGGCCGTTCTCGACGCTCGACTGGACGTCCAAGTGGCCTGAAGAATCCAACGACGCACTCGACCTTTACCTGCCCTCCACGGTGCTGGTCACCGGCTTCGACATCATCTTTTTCTGGGTCGCGCGCATGGTGATGATGACCAAACACATCACCGGCAAGATTCCGTTCAAGCATGTGTATGTGCACGGCCTAATCCGCGATGCGGAAGGCCAGAAGATGTCCAAGTCCAAGGGCAATGTGCTCGACCCGATCGACCTCATTGACGGCATCTCGCTCGACGCGCTCATCGAAAAGCGCACCACCGGCCTGATGAATCCGAAGCAGGCCACCAGCATCGAAAAAAAGACGCGCAAGGAGTTCCCCGACGGCATCCAGGCCTTCGGCACCGACGCGCTGCGCTTCACCTTCGCCTCGCTGGCCAGCCCGGGGCGCGACATCAAATTCGACCTGTCGCGCTGCGAGGGCTACCGCAACTTCTGCAACAAGCTGTGGAACGCCACCCGCTTCGTGCTCATGAACACGCAGGATCAGGATTGCGGGCTGGAAAATCATGATGCGGCGGCGTGCGAAGGCGGCTATCTCGACTTTTCTTTCGCCGACCGCTGGATCGTCTCCCGCCTGCAACGCACGGAAGCGGAGATCGAGCGTCATTTTGCCGACTACCGCTTCGATCTGCTCTCCAAAGCCATGTACGAGTTCGTGTGGGACGAATACTGCGACTGGTATCTGGAAATGGCCAAAGTGCAGGTGCAACAAGGAAACGACGCGCAACAACGCGCGACACGCCGCACCCTGCTCCGCGTGCTCGAAACCGTGCTGCGCCTCGCCCACCCGGTGATGCCCTTTATCACCGAAGAACTGTGGCAGACGATTGCGCCGATGGCGCGCCGCAAGAACACCGAAAGCGTGATGCTGGCGCCCTATCCGCGGACGGACGCGAGCCGCATCGACGAGACCAGCGAGGCGCAGGTGGCCGAACTCAAGCGCCTCGTCTACGCCTGCCGCAACCTGCGCGGCGAGATGAACATCTCCCCCGCGCAACGCCTGCCGCTGGTTGCCACCGGCGCGACCGATGCGCTCGCGGCCTATTCACCGTATCTCGCCGGCCTGGCCAAGCTGGCCGAGGTGAGTGTGGTCGATGACATCGGCGACGACCAACTGGCGCCGGTCGCCGTGGTCGGGAACTTCAAGCTCATGCTCAAGGTAGAGATCGACATCGCCGCCGAACGTGAACGGCTGGGTAAGGAAATTGCCCGTCTAGAAGGTGAAATCGGCAAGGCCGAAAACAAGCTCGCCAACGAGAAGTTCGTCGCC
>CBDTZF010000322.1:0-3305 GCA_965364825.1 uncultured Rhodocyclaceae bacterium
CGGGATGCAGTCGACGCTTGCGCCACCGTGATGTTCCGCCTTAGCTAAGTTGCGTTAGCCATTGAATATACGTGAAAAATTGATTTGAACCGAATCGTAAAGCACCCGTGCAACGATCCGTCCCCGACCCTCGCCTTGTGTTGCCGGGTGCCGGACTCCAAGCTATGGGACTCGCTGGTGGCAGCTTTCGCGCCGCCCGCGCCTCCCCGACAACCGTTGCGATTATAGCCATGACCCCAAGCAAGCATGCCCGCCTCATTATTCTCGGCTCCGGCCCCGCCGGCTGGACCTCGGCCGTCTATGCCGCACGCGCCAACCTCAAGCCGCTGCTGATCACCGGCATGCAGATGGGCGGCCAGCTGATGACCACCACCGAAGTGGACAACTGGCCGGGCGACGCGCACGGATTGATGGGCCCTGACCTGATGGCGCGCATGCAGACGCATGCGGAGCGATTCGATACCGAGGTGGTGTTCGACCACATCCATTCTGCGGATCTCTCACGTCGCCCCTTCCGCCTGATCGGCGACAGCGGCGAGTACACCTGCGACGCGCTGGTGATTGCGACCGGCGCCAGCGCCAAGTATCTGGGCCTCGAGTCGGAAACCAGGTACATGGGCAAGGGTGTGTCCGCCTGCGCCACCTGCGACGGCTTCTTCTACAAGGAACAGGAAGTGGCCGTCATCGGCGGCGGCAATACCGCGGTCGAGGAAGCCCTCTATCTGTCGAACATCGCCCGCAAGGTCTATCTGGTGCACCGTCGCGACAGTCTGCGTGCGGAGAAGATCCTTCAGGACAAGCTGTTCGCGAAGGCCCACGCGGGGAAGATCGAGCTGATCTGGAATCACTCGGTGGACGAAGTGCTCGGCGACGACACCGGCGTGACCGGCATGCGCATCCGTTCCACCAAGGAAGACCAGAGCACTCGCGAGATCGAGATCAACGGGTTCTTTGTAGCGATCGGTCATACCCCCAACACGTCGCTGTTCGAAGGCCAGTTGGAGATGAACGGCGGTTACCTGAACATCCAGTCCGGGCTGGCGGGGGGCGCCACGCAGACATCGGTACCGGGCGTCTTCGCCGCAGGCGACGTCGCTGATCAGGTGTATCGCCAGGCGATCACCTCGGCGGGCTTCGGCTGCATGGCGGCACTGGACGCCGAACGCTTCCTGGATCTGGAGGCCTGATCCGGGCATCGATGAATGAGCGCACTGGTCGCTCGCACCGTTTCCCGCCTCGACGACATCGACGCCGCGGCGTGGGACCGGCTGCACGACGGATCCAATCCGTTTGTGCGCCATGCATTCCTCAGCGGGCTGGAGCAGCACGCTTGCCTGCGTGAGGAATGGGGGTGGGTTCCCAGGCACCTCACTCTATGGCAGGGCGAGGTACTGGTCGCCGCGGCGCCCGGATACCTCAAGGAAAACTCCCACGGCGAGTTCGTATTCGACCATGCATGGGCGCATGCCTACGCAACGCACGGGCTGGAGTATTTCCCCAAGTCGCTGTACGCGGTGCCCTACTCGCCGGTTACCGGACCACGCTTGCTGTCCGCAGGCAATGCGGAACACCAGCGGGCGCTGGTCGACGCGATGGTCGACGATGCTTCCCGCACCGGGCGATCGTCCGCGCACGTCAACTTCCACAGCCCCGCTGAGTGGCCGGCCTTTGAGACGGCAGCCAGCGGCGACGAATGGCTGGCGCGTATCGATGTCCAGTATCACTGGACGAACTCGGGCAACTGGCGGGATTTCGCCGGCTTCCTCGCCGCTTTCAGCCACAAACGCCGCAAGAACATTCGCCAGGAACGGGCCAGGGTCGCCGCGGCAGGGGTGAGTTTTCGTGTCTTGGATGGCAGCACCGCGAGCGATGAAGACCTGCGCCAGATCCACCGTTTCTATCTGCAGACCTTCCTGCAGTACGGCAATCATCCGGCGTTGACCCTGCCCTTCATTCAACATCTGGCAGCAACGATGCCCGAATCGCTGGTGCTGTTCTTCGCCGAGCGCGACGGCCAGCCGATCGCGGGAACCCTTTGCCTGCGCGGTGCCGACACCCTTTACGGGCGCTACTGGGGCGCGATTGAAGAACTGCCCGGCCTGCATTTCGAGACCTGTTACTACCAGGGCATCGAATACTGCCTGCGTGAAGGGCTCACTCGCTTCGAGCCCGGCGCACAGGGCGAGCACAAACTGGCCCGGGGCTTCCTGCCGGTGTTCGTCCACAGCGCTCATTGGATTGCCGAGCCCGCATTCCGTGCCGCGCTGCGGACCTGGTGCGTCCGCGAGGCCGAATCCGTCCGCCAGTACGCGCGCACGCTGGATGCGCATTCGCCCTTCAAGCGCGTCGACGCCGACAATTCCGAACATGCCGATCATCCACCTGCCTGAGCTGCCGGACGATCCGAACGCGCCGTTTCCTGATCCCGGCAATGCTCTGCGTGACCCGGATGGTCTGCTGGCGATGGGGGGTGATCTGGCCACGGCGCGGCTACTCACGGCCTATGCCAATGGCATCTTCCCCTGGTATTCGGAAGGCCAGCCGCTGCTGTGGTGGTCACCCGACCCGCGCACCGTATTTCCGACCGACGAAGTCCACCTCACCCGCCGGTTCCGGCGTGAGTTGCGGCGTTCGTCGTGGCACGTCACCGCCGATACCGACTTCGAGCAGGTGATTGACGCCTGCGCCGCTATTCCCCGTCATGGCCAGCCCGGCACCTGGATCACGCCGGCCATGCGCGATGCCTACGTGGCGATGCACCAGCAGGGTCACGCCCATTCGATTGAAGTGTGGGACGGGACGCAGTTGGTCGGTGGCCTTTACGGTGTGGCGATCGGCCGGATGTTCTTTGGCGAAAGCATGTTCAGCCGCGTCGCGGGCGGATCGAAAGTCGCCCTCGCCGCCCTCGCCAGGCATTTGCAGGAACTCGGCTGGCCCCTGATCGACGCCCAGGTCGAGAATGCGCATCTGATCTCGATGGGCGCCCGCTTGTGGCCGCGCGACCGGTTCCTTGCGGCCGTGCGCGCTCTGGCGTCCGAGCCGGGGGCACCCGGACGCTGGAGCGAAAGGTTCGGCCGATTCGCCGCCAGCGCGCTTGCTGTCCGCGACGATTGAATAATGCCGGGTAACGGTTGCGCGTATACGAGCACGTGAATGGAAACCGCAGCGTCGTTTTGCGTGATCGGTTCCATCGTGGCACAATGCCCGGCTTCGCGGCCGCATTCTTGCGCCGCCATTAGAGTGAAACAGGAACACATGGCAAAAGACGACGTGATCGAATTCGAGGGCACGGTGGCGGAAACACT
>CBDTZF010000323.1:0-3296 GCA_965364825.1 uncultured Rhodocyclaceae bacterium
CGTTTCGGCGCTGCCGCGGGAGATGTGTGTGGTTACTTCCTTTGATGTGGTGGCGGTGGCGCGGACGCGGCGCTCATTCGGCATCGAATGCGCCGCGTATCCATTCGGTGCTTGCTTCATCGAGCGCGCTCATCAGCACGACGTCGAAACGGCAGGGCGCGTTGGCGGCGCGTGGCCCGGCCTGCGCCAGCCAGTGTCGAGCGGCGAGAATGATGCGCTGGCATTTGCGCGGCGTGATGCTGGCCGCAGCGCCGCCGAAATCGCTGCGCCGACGCAGCCGGACTTCGACGAACACCAGCGTTTCTCCATCGCGGCACACTAGATCGACCTCGCCGCCACGACAATGAAAGTTGCGCGCCACCGTGCGCAGGCCGCGCGCCTGCAGATAGCGTTCCGCCGCTGCCTCGGCCGCAGCCCCGTCGCCGGCTTGCCCCGTGCCCGCGGCGCGGCGGACAATGGCGGTCCTGAGTTTTTTCAGCATGTCACGCATGAGCCGCGCCGACGCTCCCCTTTCCAGTACGCCGTCATTGTATGTGGTGGCTACGCCGATAGGCCATTTGCAGGACATCACGCTGCGTGCACTGGCGGTGCTGCGGGCGGTCGACCGCATTGCGGCGGAAGACACGCGCCACACGCACGGGCTGCTCAGCGCGCACGGCATCAGTGCCCGGCTGATGGCGGCGCATGAGCATAACGAAGAGCACGCCGCGGCGCAGATCGTCGCGCTGCTCAATGCGGGCGAACAGATCGCCTTTGTGTCGGACGCCGGTACGCCGGGGATCTCCGATCCTGGCGCGCGGCTCGTCGCGCGGGTGCGCGAAGCGGGGCACCCGGTGGTGCCGATCCCGGGCCCGAGCGCGGTGGTGGCGGCGATGTCGGTGTCCGGTCTGCTCAGCACGGGTTTTCGCTTCATCGGATTTCTGCCGCCCAAACGCGGTGCCCGGCAAAGTCACCTGCTTGCGCTGCGCGACGAACCTGAGGTGCTGGCGTTTTACGAAGCGCCGCATCGAATTCGCGACAGCGTGGCGGATATGGCCGAGGTGTTGGGCGCGGGGCGCGAGATCGTCATCGCACGCGAACTGACCAAGCGTTTCGAGCAGATTGTGCACCTGCCGCTGGCCGAGGCGGTGGCGTGGCTCGATGCTGATTCCGATCATCAGCGCGGCGAGTTCGTGCTGCTGGTGACCGGCGCGCCACCGACCGAAGGGCTCGACGCCGAAGCCGAGCGCGTGCTTGGATTGCTGCTCGCCGAACTGCCGCTCAAGAGCGCCGCGCGGCTGGCGGCGGAGATCACCGGCGCGCCGCGCAACGCATTGTATGCGCGCGCGCTGGAACTGAAAGACCAAGCCTGAAAACCGCAGTTGACCGCTTGTCGATCTGAGTAAGCTATTGTGGACATTAACTATTTCGCCTTCGGCCGTCACGACCCATCGGGTGAGAGCGCTACACGCCCGATTGCACGACTGGCGGGCCGCCTGCCTGCGTTGCCTCATTTGGCAACTGAGGTAGCAGGGGCTGCTCCTGCGTCCTCCTCGCGCCTTGCCAGACTGCCCGCCAGCCGCCTCGGGCGCGTCCAACTGCCGTTTCTAGGATCATTGGGACGTGGCCAGCAGTTGGCTCGGGGCGTGGCGAATCGCATGCAGTCCAGCGCTGCAAACGGTGCTCAACGGCACGACTCTCCAACGCTATGGTTTGTGGGTTCCCTCACCGTTCTGGGCAGTCCGCGAGGGCTGTTGACTTCAACCGCCGGATGCGGAAAAACGCATGTCCGATCGTGTGGGAGGGGTGGCGGGCGATATTCCGTCACCTCGACCCGATCGTGAGCTATGCGCGGTAGCGCACAGACAAATATTCAGTGACGAGTAGATTTGAGGCAATGGCGACCGTTGCATCTGTCCACGCTAGGCAACATCCAACGACGCGAATCGCCAACTCGAAGGAGCAATCAATGCAAATCCAGAACCATTACTCAACCTTGCGCGTTGATCGGTGCGCCTCATGCGCCGAGATAAAGTCCGCTTTCCGTACCCTGGCCCAGCGCTTTCATCCGGATGTGACCAAGGATAGGGATGGCGAACGGAGATTCAAGGATGTCGCCGAAGCCTACAGAACGCTCAAACGCCCCGACTCGAAGCTTGCCTACGACCATCAGATCAATAATTTTTGCGGTGACAAGGCAGGCCTGACCATAAACCTTTCAGACATCGGAAATTTCAACTGGGGACTGGCCCTGTTTCAATATTATTTATGGCCCTGGCTGAATCGAGGCGGCGATGAAGGATGACAGTTCCATCGATGCAGAAGGGGAGATTGTGGTGAAAAACTTTCCGATCGTCTGCGTCGGTGGCTCAGCCGGCGGACTCGACGCCTTTATCCCGCTATTGCAGAACCTGCCATGCGACATGGGGGCAGCTATCGTCATCGTCAATCACAAAACGATCGTGCCTACGCAACTCCACGAAGCGCTTCCGCGCTTCACCACGATGCCGGTCGATCTGACCACGGCAAGCTGATTGCAGTCTTTGTCTCCGGCTACGACGGTGATGGCGACGGCGCCGACGCACTGTGCGCCATCAAAGAAATTGGCGGCATTACGATTGCTCAAAAACTGAGTACAGCACAGCAGCCCGCGATGCCGGAAAGCGCGATTGCCTGCGGCTGCGTCGATTTCAATTTGCCACCCGAGAATATTGCCGGGGAGATTGTGCGAAGCGCTCGCGCTGAATAGCAAAAAACAAGATATTTTCCGGCCGGGTCTTGTGTGCGCTGGCGTACAGAGCTTCACGACAGTGCGTGGTAAGGTGAAATCCAGCGGGCAATAAATTACCCTCAATGCACGAATCGCTCGCCTCCCTACGTGAAAGGAGCGGCAAATGAACAATATTATTTACATCGTCGGACTGGTCGTTGTCGTCATCGCCGTCTTGTCATTTTTTGGCCTAGGATAAAGCGCCGAGAGGCATGGAAAAGGAGTTGTGATGGAGAGTTTTGTTCACGAAACTGAAAATCTCGCCATCAAAACTTCCAAGTTTCGCCAAGTGCTATTACGGCCAAAAATTCTCAGCTTGTGTTGGTGTCGCTGAAGCCCCAGGAAGACATCGGCGCCGAGATTCACACGGTCGACCAGTTCTTCCGTGTCGAAGAAGGTTCCGGCGACGCGGTCCTGAATGGCGCCCGAACGCCGGTTCAATCCGGCTTCGCGGTACACCGGCTTCGCGGTACTCGTGCCGGCCGGGGTCAAGCACGATATCGTCAACACCGGCACTATGCTGCTGAAACTCTATAGCCTCTACGCC
>CBDTZF010000324.1:0-3292 GCA_965364825.1 uncultured Rhodocyclaceae bacterium
TAAACACGCCAGTGAGGATGGCGCCCAGAATGCCGCCCACGCCATGCACGCCGAAGACGTCGAGCGAATCATCGGCGCCCAGCAGGTGCTTGAGACCATTGACGCCCCACAGGCAGATCGCGCCGGAGAGCAGGCCGATGACGATCGCGCCCATCGGGCCGACCGAGCCGCAGGCCGGGGTGATCGCCACCAGGCCAGCGACCGCGCCGGAAGCAGCGCCGAGCATCGACGGCTTGCCCTTGAACATCGCTTCACCGGCAATCCACGACAGCACGGCCGCAGCCGTGGCGGCGAGCGTGTTGATGAAGGCCAGTGCCGCGCCCGAGGTGGCTTCCAGATTGGAACCGGCGTTGAAGCCGAACCAGCCCACCCACAGCATCGATGCACCCACCATGGTCAGGGTGAGCGAGTGCGGCGCCATCGATTCGCGCCCGTAGCCCATGCGCTTGCCGACCAGATACGCGCCGATCAGGCCGGCCACACCGGCGTTGATGTGCACCACCGTGCCGCCCGCGAAGTCGAGCGCGCCATCTTCCAGCAAGTAGCCGCCCGGACCCCACACCATGTGGCAGATCGGCAGGTAGCTGAAGGTGAACCAGATGACGGTGAAGATGAGCACCGCGGAGAAACGCATGCGTTCGGCGAAGGAGCCGATCACCAGCGCACAGGTGATGCCGGCGAAGGTGGCCTGGAAGGCGACGAACAGCAGTTCGGGCAGTTTGACGTCGTCGGTGAAGGTGTCGGCCAGGGTATCGATCGACACGCCCGCGAGGAAGACTTTGTCGAAGCTGCCGATGAAGGCGCTCGACTCGGTAAAGGCGAGGCTGTAGCCATACAGCGCCCACAGCACCACGCCGAGCGAAAACACCACCATCACCTGCATGAGTACGGACAGCATGTTCTTGGCGCGCACCATACCGCCGTAGAACAGCGCGAGGCCGGGCACCGCCATGAACACAACCAGCAGCGTGGCGGTCATCAGCCAGGCAACATCGCCTTTGTTAACCGTCGGCACGGCGTCAGCGGCCAGCACCGAAGTGGACAGCAGCGCGAGCGCGCCTGTTGAGAGCAGCGCAGGCGCTGCGGAGAGGATTCGGGTCAAGGGTTTCATGTTTTCTCTCTTTACAGGGCGTCTTGGCCGGTTTCACCCGTGCGGATGCGGATGGCCTGTTCAAGGTCGTGGACGAAGATCTTGCCGTCGCCGATCTTGCCGGTGTTGGCGGACTTCTCGATCGCTTCGATCGCCTGGTCGACGAGGGATGCCGAGAGTGCGATTTCGAGCTTCACCTTGGGCAGAAAGTCGACCACATACTCGGCGCCGCGATACAACTCGGTGTGGCCTTTCTGGCGGCCGAAGCCCTTGACCTCGGAGGCGGTGATGCCCTGCACGCCGATCGCCGAGAGCGCTTCGCGCACCTCGTCGAGCTTGAAGGGTTTGATGATGGCAGTCAGGTATTTCACGGGAGAGCACTCCACAATGGTTTCGTGGAACCCTATATACAGAAACCGTGCCAGTTTTTTTGTGGCTTTGAATCAATGGCTTGCGGCGCCTCGGCCCTGCATGCTGCCGTGTCGCGCACCGTTGTGGCCGCACGCAGCTTACGTATGCACCGTGATGGTGCGGCGCGCCACGCCGGCCGGTGAATGCGCCATCAAGGTGCATTCAAACGCCGTTTCGAGCGAGAATGCAGGTCATTAAAGCCATTTGCAGGAGTCCATCGATGACCCCCACCAACCTCTTCGATCAGATCAGCAGCAAGATTTCCGAAGTTGCCGCGCAATCGCCCGCCAAGGACATCGAAAAGAACGTGCGCGCCCTCGCCACCAGCGCCTTTTCGCGGCTCGATCTGGTGACGCGCGAGGAGTTCGACGTGCAACGCGCGCTGCTCGAGCGCACGCGCAGCCAACTGACGCACCTCGAAGCGCGCGTGACCGAACTCGAGGCCGTCTTGGCCGCGCGCGACGGTAGTGCGGACGGCGACAACGTATGAAGGTCATGCCGCGCGACACAGGCGCAACGGCCCTGCGGGGCCGTTTTTCATCACCACGCCATCGCTGACGCGCCGATGAGCCAAGCCATCGCGCCCGTAACCGACCTGCCGACGCGCCGCGTCGCGATCGCGCCGATGATGGACTGGACGCACCGCCACTACCGTTACTTCGCCCGCCTGATCACACGCCACACCTGGCTATACACCGAGATGGTGACCACCGGCGCGCTGATCCACGGCGATGTGGCCCGGCACCTGCGCTTCGATGCCAGCGAGCACCCGCTGGCGCTGCAACTGGGCGGCAGCGAACCGGCCGATCTGGCGCACTGCGCGCGGCTGGCGACCGAGTGGGGTTACGACGAAATCAATCTCAACGTCGGCTGCCCCTCCGAGCGCGTGCAGTCGGGGGCCTTCGGCGCCTGCCTGATGGCCGAGCCGGTGCTGGTCGCCGACTGCCTCAAGGCGATGCAGGACGTCACCGATCGTGCGGTCACTGTCAAACACCGCATCGGCATCGACGCGGTCGAGCACTATGAATGGCTGCGCGATTTCGTCGGCGAGGTGCATGCGCGCAGCGGCTGCACGGTATTCATCGTGCATGCCCGCAACGCTATCCTCAAAGGCCTGTCACCGAAGCAGAACCGCGAGATTCCGCCGCTGCGCTATCACTATGTGCATCGCCTCAAGCAGGACTTTCCGTCACTGGAGATCATCCTCAACGGCGGCTTGTGCGCTTGGGACGAGGTCGAGGCGCACTGGCCGGCGGTCGACGGCGTGATGCTCGGCCGCGAGGCTTACCACAACCCGTGGCGGCTGGTCGAAGCCGACCGCCTCGGCTGGGGCGATGCGCACGTCTTGCCGACGCGCCACGCGGTGGCCAACGCGATGGCCGAATACGCCGCGCGCGAAGTGGCCGCCGGCGTGCCGCTCAAGGCCATCACGCGCCACATTCTCGGTCTCTATCTGGGCATGCCGGGCGCGCGCCAGTGGCGTCGCATACTGTCCGACCCGGCACGTCTGCGCGACAACGATCCGCGGCTCATTCTGGACGCGGCCGAGGACGTTGAAGCGCGCGCGATGGCCTGAGCGCACGCTGCTTCGGCTCGCCGGCAGCGCGTTCGCGGGCGATGGCATGAAGCAAAGCTGACCGACTCGACCGCGTTTCAGCGCAGACCGCGCCCGGTATCCGCCGTCATCGAATCGTGGTGCGCCGAGCCCTCACCCCCGGCCCCTCTCCCGGTGGGAAAGCGGCCACCGAGGGAAAAGCGGCGCAGACAGACTCGTTCGTGCAATGAGCCCGT
>CBDTZF010000325.1:0-3289 GCA_965364825.1 uncultured Rhodocyclaceae bacterium
TTTGAACGCAACGATGTGATGGGCGACCAGTTGCCGCTGCTCGAAGGCCGCTGGGAGAACGATCTGTTCAACACCGAAACGCTGCGTGAAATGGGCATTTCGGCCGGCAAGGGCGCCGCGGCTGGCGCGGCGGCCGGCGTCAGCATCGATCTGCTCACCGGCGGGCTTACGCTGGGTGCGGCAGCGGCGCTCGGGGCGGTCATCGGCGGCACCTGGAGCAGCCTGAGCCGGTTTGGCGATCGCCTGCTGGGCACGTTCACCGGCGTGCGCGAACTGAGCGTCGATGACGCCATTTTGCGTGCGCTTGCAGCGCGGCAGCAGGCATTGCTGCGTGCACTCACCGGCCGCGGCCACGCCGCGCTGACGCCGATCGAACTGGACACCGAAGCGGTGCGCCGCTGGCGCGAAGACCCGTTTCCAGATGCGCTCGCGCGCAGCCGTAGCCACCCGGAATGGTGCGGCATCACCAGCATGCCGAAAGACGATTCGAGCGATCGCAAGGCCACCGTTCTCGCGCTGGCAAGGCAAATCGCCGGCGCCTGATCCCGCGCCCGCAGTCCGACGTCGGCAGCTTCCGGGCCGTCCGAGCGGTTTCGGGCATCGTTTGCGGGTCTGTTACGCTTTAAAGAAGAAATTCACCGCAATCCGCGGATTCACGGTCCGCGTTGTGACAACCCGGAATCAAGGAGCCCCCCGTGTACAAACAAATATTGATACCGGTCGACCTCACCCACGTGCAGCACCTAACCAAGTCGCTGCAGGTCGCGGCCGACCTCGCCCAGCAATACGGCGCACGTGTCACCTATGTTGCCGTCACGTCGTCAGCACCCGGGCCGGTCGCGCACAATCCGAAGGAATTCAAGGAAAAGCTGGCTGCCTTTGCAAACGATCAGGCCGCCCGGCACGGCATCGCGACCGACGCACGGGCCTACACCGCGCATGATCCGGCCATCCAGATCGACGACACCATCCTCAAAGCAATCCACGAGGTTCAGGCCGACCTGGTCGTGATGGCCTCGCACATACCCAACGTTGCCGACTACATTCTGCCGTCGCACGGCGGCAAGGTGGCCAAGCACGCCGACGTGTCGGTGTTTATCGTCCGTTAGGGCCTGTTGACACACAACCGCAACACGAAGGAAAGAACAACAAATGGCTGAATCCACAGAGATCGTCGATGACACGACGGCAACAGATGCAATCCCCGCCCCCGAAGGACCGTCCGACATCATCGAAACCGATTACGAAATCGGCCAGGACAACATCACCCCGTCACTCGGCCCCTTGTCGCTCGACATCCACAACCCCGTGTTTCACATCTCGGGCATCACGATTGTCGCTTTTGTTTTCCTCACCCTTGCGTTCCAGAACGACATCGGCCCGGTGTTTGCGGATCTGCGGGCCTGGCTGACCTCCACCTTCTCCTGGTTCTTCATGCTCGCCGGCGACATCTTCGTCGTGGTTTGCCTCGGACTGGTTGTCTCACCGCTGGGCAAGGTGCGCATCGGCGGACGCGAGGCCACGCCCGACTATTCCTACGTCGGCTGGCTGTCGATGCTATTTGCCGCCGGCATGGGCATCGGATTGATGTTCTACGGCGTGTCCGAGCCGATCTCTCACTTCACGAGTTCCATGGACGGCATCACGATCGGCGCCGACGGTCTGCGCACCGACTGGGCACCACTGGGCGGCGCGGTCGGCAACGCGGTCGAAGCGCAACGCCTCGGCATGGCCGCCACCATCTATCACTGGGGCCTGCACCCGTGGGCGATCTACGCCATCGTCGCGCTGTCTCTGGCGATATTTTCATACAACAAGGGCCTTCCGCTGACCATCCGGTCGATTTTTTACCCGGTGTTCGGCGAACGCATATGGGGCTGGACCGGCCACATCATCGACACGCTCGCCGTATTCGCGACACTGTTCGGGCTGGCAACTTCGCTCGGAGTGGGCGCCGAGCAGGCCAGCGCGGGGCTAAAATTCCTCTTCGACATACCGGTGTCGGCCACCTCCAAGGTGGTCCTCATTCTGGCCATCACGGCTGTTGCGCTGGGCTCTGTGCTGGCCGGTCTCGACGCCGGCGTCAAACGCCTGTCCGAAATCAACATGGCGCTTGCGCTCCTGCTGCTCGTGTTTATCATCGCGGTCGGCCCGACGGCCGACATCATCACGGGCTTTTTCTCCAACCTCGGCGCTTACGTTGAATACCTGCCTGCGCTGTCGCAACCCTTCGGCCGCGCGGACGCCAATTTCAGCCAGGGCTGGACGGCGTTTTACTGGGCGTGGTGGATGTCCTGGTCACCCTTCGTCGGCATGTTCATCGCGCGCGTGAGCCGCGGGCGCACGGTGCGAGAGTTCATCGTCTGCGTGCTGCTCATCCCGTCGATCGTCTCGGTGCTGTGGATGACCGCGTTTGGCGGCACCGCAATTCACCAGATCGTTCAGGACGGCTACACCGCGGTGCAGGACGCGTCGCTCGAACTCAAATTGTTCGAAATGCTCGCGCCGCTGCCGCTCACCGCGATCACGTCGTTTTTGGGCATCGTGCTGGTAATCGTGTTCTTCGTCACCTCGTCCGATTCGGGCTCGTTGGTGATCGACACGATCACCGCCGGCGGCAAGGTCAATGCGCCGGTATCGCAGCGGATTTTCTGGGCCAGCTTCGAAGGACTGGTGGCGATCGCACTGCTGCTCGGCGGCGGGCTCACCGCGCTGCAAGCCATGGCGGTGTCCACCGGCTTCCCGTTTGCCATCATCCTGTTGCTGTCGTGTTATTGCATCGTCAAGGGCTTGATGGACGAACCGCGGTAGCGCGGCACCCCGCCTTGCTGACAACGGGCGCTCTCGGGCGCCCGTTGCTGTTCACGCATCGCGGGCGGCAGTGCGCATCGTGTCGAGCGAGCGCGCCGCCACCCCCAGATCGCGCCAGTTATCCGGATGACAGGTGAGCAGCAGAATCTGATGACGCGTCGCCGCATCGAACAGCACACGCTTCATCTGCGCCAATCTTTCGGCGTCGCTATGCACCAGCGCGTCGTCGAGAATGATCAACGTCGGGCGCCCGGCTGCCTGCAGCAAATCAGCGTATGCGAGGCGGCTGATCACGCCCATCTGTTCGCGCGCCCCAAAGCTCAGGTCGTCGAAGCTGCCGCCTCCGGCTTCGTCCCCATTGCGCGTGAGCGGGCCAGGGCTGAGATCTTCGTCTATTTCAAGCTGTGCCCCGGCGAACAGCAGCTGCAGATAGTGGTTGAGATGCATCTGCAGCGGCGCCTGCAGCTTCTGCGTGAGC
>CBDTZF010000326.1:0-3269 GCA_965364825.1 uncultured Rhodocyclaceae bacterium
GCGGCAGCCAGATACAGCCCAAATAGAAAAAAGGCGGCCGCCGCCAGGCTATACGCCCAAGCAGCTCCCTGCGAAAGCTCAGGATTCATGCATCACCTTTCAGGACGAACCTGGCGACACAACGTGGGCGATGCTGGACGCGTGTTACTGCGCGCCTTCGCCAGTGAGTACGACCCGCACCGTCTCTGCCAAGACCACAATATCGAGTAGTAACGTGTGGTTCTTGACATAGTACAAGTCGTACTGAAGCTTCTGGACTGCATCGTCGACCGACGCACCGTACTGATAGCGCACTTGTGCCCAGCCGGTCACTCCGGGTTTAACGCAGTGGCGCACTGCGTAGAACGGGACTTCTGCGGTCAATTGGTCGACGAAATAGGGTCGCTCCGGGCGCGGGCCAACAAGACTCATGTCACCCATGAACACGTTGAACAATTGCGGCAGTTCGTCAATGCGCAGCTTGCGGATAAAACGCCCGACGCGCGTCACGCGGTTGTCATTAGCCACTGCCCACTGCGGCGTTCCATCTTTTTCTGCGTCAGTACCCATACTGCGAAATTTAATCACACGGAATCGACGCCCGTTCTGTCCAACGCGTTCCTGACGATAGAAAACCGGACCACGGTCTTCAATCGCGATGGCAAACGCAGCAAGCAACATGACCGGCAGTGCGAGAATCAGCAAGACAAACGAAACAAGCAGGTCAAAGCAACGTTTTACCAAGGTGCGCAGAATGCCTTGACGGAAGCCGTCGCCGTAGATCAGCCAACTGGCCTTGAGTGTATCGACACGCACCTGCCCGCGCACTCGTTCATAGAAGGTCGACAAGTCATAGACTTTGATACCCATCATCTTGCAATCAAGCAGCTCGCGCAGCGGAATCACGCCGCCGCGTCGTTCACGCACAGCGACAATGACCTCATTGACATTCAACTCGTTCGCCGCATTCAGCAACGAGCGTCCGGTAAGGACGCGGTCACCCGAAACAGTGACAACCTCGTCATCACCACCCATTGGCAAGAAACCGACCAAGCGCAAGCTGCGCAGTGTGGGGTCGTGCAAAGCGCGCTCCACCGCTTCCGCCTCTACGCCAGTCCCGAGTACCAAAACACGGCGCGCCAGCATGGAGGCGAACCGGCCCCGGTTCGCGAACCCCCGCAAAACAAGGATCAAACCAAGCACCAGAACAACCGAGACTTCAACCGCCTCGGAAGCGAACTGTCCCCAAGGCAGAATACGGAAGACTGCATACGCGACTGGCACGCTGACCATAACGCCAACGAGGACGCGTGCCACGACATCCTTCAATCGCTGTCCGGCAATCGGCCTGTAGAAGCCGGTCACCCCATTGAGGACGATCATCGCGATGGCAAAGAACAGGGCCGACGGCAAAATTGTGCGCCACGCGTCTATTCCAACTTCAGGTTGGAATACGATGGCAGCAATAACGCCGAGACACAGCACGACGATATCGAAAATGAGCTGGTAAAAGGTGTGCACAGGGAAATAGTGACTGAAAATCTTCAGCATTGCGCGTCTCGGTGGGATCGTCGGAGGCGCTGGATTACTTGCGCCAACGCACTGAACTGCTGTCGACGAGAGAATACCGCAGCGGCTACTAGCGGCGCGTGAAGCAGATCACACGCAACCTTTGACATCCTCGAGCGATATTTGCGCACCGAGCGTCCGGCACATCCGCGACGATAACATTGGCATTTCTTTCAGTGACTTGTGCCGGACGAACGAGTGATCTTGTTGTACAGATTGTATTTTCCGACCGGTTTGCGTGCGGGGATTCGCTTGACCTCTTCTAGCGACTCCCCGTCAAATACGATGATTGCGCCATCATCTTCCCACAGACTGGCGAGAACATAGCGGCCGTCGCGGGTAAATTCGACATGCGCAAGCGTCTTGCCAGGTTCCGGGCGCAGGCGCGCCACGATTTCGAGTGTGGACTTGTCTATGACTTGCAGGGTGTCGCGGCCAGTTGGGCTCATCATCGAGTCGACCCAGGCGTACTGCGATTTTTCATGGCTGCGCATGAAGAAGCCAGGGCCAAGTGTCGGAATCTCCTTCACCACCGACCAATCCGACATGTCGATGACGGTGACTTTGCCTTCCGCAAGATTCGGGGACGCCATCACCGTGCGGCCCTGCCATTCCCATGTAATGCCTGAACCCAGATGGGGCATGCCGCTGATATCGAGATCTCGAATCTTCCTGCCGATATCGAGATTCACGACTTGCCCGCGCTTTGATGTGCGCGCAGTGCCCATGACTTCGGTGTAGTCCTGCGTAAAAAAGAAGTCATCCAGGACATCATCCAAACGGCTGCGACGCGGATTCAGGTAGCCGCTGATGAAGCTGCCTTCCTTGAGTCTGAAGTCATGGACAAAGCCTGTCGCGATATCCTTCGCGTCGGGGTCATAACTGATTTCCCAAAGTTCGGGCACGTCCTTCAACGCCGCCACAAAGCTCTTGCGTGGCGGGGCGTCGTAGACGGCCGAAACACGCGAGGGCTTTTTGCCCGCCTGGTCGATCACTTCGATCACCTTGATGAGCTTGAGATCCGAATCGAGAAGCACCAACGAATTCGGCAGATAGTTGGCCACGGCCACCACCTTACCGTCCGACGAAACCGCCAGATTTCTCGTATTCACGCCGGCGCGCACTTCAGCCACCGGCGTAAGGTTCCAGATGTCGTACTTGGTGATCCAGCCGTCGCGCGAGGCAAAGAAGACAAAGCGGCCGTCCGGGGAGAACTTTGGCCCGCCATGCAGCGCGAAGCGTGACGGAAACCGGTGAATGCGTTCGAGCTTGTCGCCATCGAGCACCGAAACGTGGTGATCGCCTTGTTCGACGACGAGGAAGAGGTTCATCGGATCGGCGTCGAATTTGGGCCTTGCCGGCAGTGTTTTGACATCGGCATATTCGATGCGCGAGGCGCGAATGCGGTCTTCGCCCCACTCGGGCGGTGTCGTTGCCGGCTGGTAGATCCAGTCTGTCAGCGCGGCGATCTCGCCCGGCGACAGCGTGTGCTCAAACGCCGGCATCTGCGTCGCAATGCGCCCGCCAGTAATGACTTTACGGGCCTCCGCAGGCTTGAGACGCGACAGATTGTCCGGCAGCAACGCGGGTCCCATTGCGCCAAGACGGTCGGGACCATGGCAACTGGCGCAGTGCCGCGCAAACAGATGGTCGGCATCATGCGCCGCAGCTGAAGCGTGGCTGACGATCACCGAAAGCGCCAGCAAAACGGCGACATGCAG
>CBDTZF010000327.1:0-3268 GCA_965364825.1 uncultured Rhodocyclaceae bacterium
CGAAGCCGGCAATGATCACTTCCGGTGGCTTTTCCGGCAAGGGTTCGACCTCGGGCGGTTCTTCCGTTGCCGCTTCGCGTGTGCTCAAGCGGTCGCCGAGAATGAACAGCAGCGGCGCCAGCGCCATCGACAACGCCACCGACAGATTGAGTTGCGCCACCAGCTCTCGCGGTAACAGGGAGCTGGCCTGTGCCGCGCCAAACAGCACGAAGGCGAATTCACCGCACTGCGCGAGCGCCAGCGCCTGCATGCGCGCCACTTCGACACGCGCGCGGAACAGCCGGCGCAGAGCGTACAGGCCGACCGCCTTGACGAAAATCAGCGCCAGGGTGAGTCCGATCACGGTGAGTGGGTGATGCACGATCATCGCCAGATCGATGGTCATGCCCACAGCAATGAAGAAGAACCCCATCAACAGACCCTGGAACGGCGAAATGGCCGCTTCCAGTTCATGGCGGCAGTCGGCGTCGGAGAGCAGCACGCCGGCGACGAAGGCGCCGAGCGACATCGACAGCCCGCCGGCCTCCATCAGCAGCGCCAGACCCAGGGCGGTGGCGAGCGCGGCGGCGGTAAACATCTCGCGGCTATTGACGCGCATGACATGACGAAAAACGATGTTGAGCAGCGGCCGCCCGACCACGACGAGGGCGGCGAGAATCCCGAGCCCGACCAGCGGCGAGACGGCATCAGGTTCTGTGCGCGCCCCGAGCAGGGGCAGGGCAGCGAGCAGCGGGATCACCATCAGATCCTGAAACAGCAGGACGGCGAAGGTCTGGCGGCCGTAGCGACTGTGCAGTTCGTGCCGCTCGGCCAATGTGGGCAGCACGAACGCGGTGGACGACAACGCCAGTGTGAGACCGACAATGATCGCCAACGGCCAGTCCAGTCCGGCGTAGTAAGCGCCGCCCACGAGCATCGACCCGACACCGAAGAACTGTAACGCCCCCAGACCGAATACCGACTTGCGCAGCGCCCACAAGCGCGAGGGCTGCAGCTCCAGACCAATCACGAAGAGCAGCAGCACGACGCCGAGTTCAGCGGTGTGAAGCAGATTTTCCGGGTCATGCACGAGGCCGATGGCCGATGGCCCGATGAGAACGCCCGCGGCCAGATAGCCGAGAACAGTGCCGAGGCCGGCGCGCTTGAACAGCGGCACCAGCAGGACCGCCACCATCAACAGGGTGGCGAAGGTGGCGACGGATTGCATCAGGTCTCCCGTGTAGCCTGTCCGCCGCAAACGAGGGTGTTGCGGCGCCTTTTCTTGTGACGTATACAAATAACACACCGCGCTACGCGCGTCGGATTCAGCGGCTGGAAGGCCGCGCGCGGAGGCACGGAAGGCCTGATCCGCCGCCGAACGCGCTTGGCTGTGCTGACCTTACGAGCAGGGTTGACGCCGCTGCCCTGACGCTGAAAGGGACACCGCGGCAACAACCCCGTAGGGCGGGTTTCAGTCGAATGGCACTTACATAAGTGTTGGCGGGAGAATTTCGTCATTCCCGCGACAGCGGGAATCCAAGTGCTTCAATGTGCTTGGCGAGGCGGAAAGCGCTGGATCCCCGCTGTCGCGGGGATGACGACGTTAAGTAAGTGCGATTCGGTTTCAACCCGCCATGACGCTGGGCGAGGCGCCGATGGCCGGATGAATCCAGCTCTGCGCCGCGTCGTGACCCTACCAGCGCCCTTCCACGCCAAGCGAAATGCGCTTCGGCCGGGTGCGTTGTTGCAGGTCTGGAAGGCGGGTCGATTAGGGTCGCTGGCGTTTTCGGCCTATCACGTGCATCACTTCGCGTCGACAAAATGGTGCACTGCCGATTGATCTTTCTCGCCAGCCGGCCTAGAAAGACGTTGACACCTTTTTAGCGGAACGTATGATTCAAACAATCGTTTGATTTATTTGAATCACTTTCGCGGAATGGTGTCATGCCAACATTCGAGTCACCGAAAACCCGAGCGAGCGTGATCTGCATGACTGTTGCAAATCAGAAACAGGGGCCGGAAACCCGGGCGCGCATTCTCGATGCGGCCGAACTGCTGTTCATGACGCACGGTTTCGAGGCGACGTCGATGCGCATGATTACCGGCACGGCCAAGGTGAATCTTGCTGCAGTCAATTATCATTTCGGCAGCAAGGACGCGCTTATCCAGGAGGTTTTCCGGCGGCGGCTCACCGACTTGAACCGGCGCCGGCTGGCGGCGCTCGATTTGCAGGAGGCAGCGGCGGGCGATGCGCCGGTCAAACCGAGCCGCATCGTCGATGCCTTCTTCGGCGTGTCGCTTGAAATGGCTGCCGATACCGAACACGGCGGCGCGATCTTCATGCGTCTGTTGGGGCGCACCTACACCGAGCCGAACACCTTTGTGCGCCAGTTTCTGGCCGAGGAATATTCCGAGGTGGTCGAGCGCTTCAAGAACGCGCTCTATCGCGCCTTGCCTGACGTGCCGCGCGAAGAAATCCTGTGGCGCTTCCATTTCATGATGGGCGCGATGTCATACGCCATCGCCGGTACCGACGCGCTGCGTCTGTTTGCGGGTGATTTTGACGACGAACCGGCGCGCCTCATGCCGCGATTGATGTCCTTCCTGTTGGGCGGTTTGCGCGCGCCCTTGCCCGATGCAATCGAAAGCCGCAGTCCGCGCCGGCAGGACGCTGCCTGAATTTTTTGGAGATGAATGCAATGATCTGGGTCTTATTGTCTTTTCCCGTGCTGGTCGTCGCGCTCGCCTATCGCCGGGCGCCGCTTTTCGTCTGGTCTGCCGTCGGCGTGTTGTGGCTGCTGGTGTTGGCCGGTGCGGGTGATTGGGGGGCGGGCGTGACACTGCTGGTGGTCGCCGCGTTCGCTGCGCTGTGTGCGCTGTTTCTGGTCGACTCGCTGCGCATGAAGCATGTCACCGCGCCCATTTTTGCAGCCTTCCGCAAGGCCTTGCCGTCGATGTCGCAGACCGAGAAGGATGCGATCGAGGCCGGTTCGGTGTGGTGGGAGGGTGAGCTGTTCAGCGGTCGCCCCGCGTGGAAAAAAATGCTCGCCTACCCGTGGCCGAAACTGAGCGTCGAAGAGCAGCGTTTTGTCGACGAGGAAACCAACGAACTGTGCCGCCTCACGCGCGAGTGGGAGTGCACCCAGAAACAGGATTTGCCGCGCGAGGTGTGGGATTACATCAAGTCAAAAGGCTTCCTCGGCATGATCATTCCGAAGGAATACGGCGGCAAGGGATTCTCGGCCTATGCGCATTCCGAGGTGATCACCAAGCTGTCGACACGCTCGGC
>CBDTZF010000328.1:0-3266 GCA_965364825.1 uncultured Rhodocyclaceae bacterium
GCGGCAAGCGTCGGCCGGTTCGGGCGGAATACCGAGGTGACGCGCGACATAGTTGTAGGTGCCGGTCGGCACGATCGCCATCGGTTTGCCGGCCGCACGTGCGGCCTGGGCGACGCTGCGCACGGTGCCGTCGCCACCGACCGCGATCACCAGATCGGCGCTGGCAACGGCGGCTTCGCAGCAGGAATCGAGCAGGGCGGATCGTTGCGGCGAAAACCATTGCAACCGCATGCCGGCCTGCGTCAGTTCAGTCTCGATGCATTCGCGCAAGCCCGCCGCCTGCCCGCCGGCCGAGCGGGTGTTGAAGACGACGGAGACGATGCGTTCGGCCATGGTGTTGCGCTTCCTTCAGCTTGCATAGCACGGGACAATGCGCGAATGAACGTGGCCGGCTGCGCTGGGCGCGTTCCGCTCAAGCCGGGTGCGTCAAAAGGAATCATAGCCGCTCATGCCACGCTTCGTCGCCAAACATGCCGATCGCTTCGCCGCCCTCTGTCTGCTGCTGATGGCTGCCTTCGCCACCGCAGTCGGGGCGCGCCTGCCGCTGCCGGCGTGGCTCGCTGGCATTGCGGCGTGGACGGCGCTGGCTTTGCTGTGGCGCGGGCTCGATCGTCGGCAGCGGCGTCTGTCACTGATCCTGATGGCGATCGGCGTGGCGGCGCTGGCGTGGGTCGGTTGGCGCAGCGGCCAGTTTCCGTGGCTGGGCGTGCTCACCAACAACATGGCTTTGCTCGGCATGCTGGTGGCGGTGAGTTTTCTGCAACTGCTCGGGCTGGAGGAGAGCGGCACGCTGCCGCGCGGTCGCGGTGCCTTGTGGCGCACCGTCGGCGGGGTGCATGTGCTCGGCGCGGTGATCAATATTTCAGCGGTCTTCCTGATGGCCGATCGCATGGCCGGGGGGCGCGAGCCGAGCGTGGCGCAGACCAGCGCGTTGACTCGCGGTTTTCTTGCCGCCGCGCTGTGGTCGCCATTTTTCGCCGCCACCGCGGTCGCGCTCACCTACGCGCCGGGGGCCCGGCTGGGCGAGTTAGCCTTGGCCGGTCTCCCGCTGGCGATCGTGATCAACCTACTGGCGGCGCGCGATCTGATACGCCGTCCCGGCGTGGCCGACGCCTTCGTCGGCTATCCGATGCACCTCTCGGCGCTATGGGTGCCGCTGCTGCTGGCCTTGATGGTGTTGGCCGGCCACGCGCTGCGGCCGCAGTGGACGACGCTGGCGATCGTGTCGCTGGCCGCGCCGCTGATGGCCACCGTGATCGTAATGACACGCGGTGGCGTGATCGGCGGGCGCGCGCAACTCGCCCGCCATGTGCGCCATCGCCTGCCGGTGATGCGTGGAGAGCTGTCGCTGTTTCTCGCGGCCGCGGTTTTTGCCACCGGCCTGAATGCGCTCATTTCGACCAGCGGCGGCGCGTTGCCGATGGATCAGGTCGGACCGCTCGAAGCGTCGCTGGTGCTGGCCGGCATGATCGTACTCTGCGTCCTCGGCATCCACGCGGTGATTTCAATCACCATGGTCGCCGCCTGGCTGGCGCCGCTCGACCCCGATCCGCTGCTCATGGCGATGGTCTACACCCAATGCTGGGCGATCGGGCTGGCCGCCAGTCCGATGTCGGGCATCCACCTGGCCTTGCAGGGACGCTACGGTCTGTCGGCAGTGACGCTGGCGCGCGAAAATGGCCGCTATTGCCTGCAAGCCTATGCGATGGCGGTGGTGGCGTTGTTCGGGGTGACCGCGTTGCGGGGCTGATTCCCGTGGGCAAAGTGCCAGTATCATCCGATCTTCTTTAACCACTCGCGGACACATACATGATCGTTCGAGAACATCCTGGCGCGATTGCCGTGCTGTTTGCCGTCAAGGGTTCGGTGCTGCCGCGCATCCTGCCCCAACTCATCGCCGTCGCCCTGTTTTCAAGCCTCGTGGTGGTACTCGAAGAGACGCATCTGGTCGACGTGGGCGATACCTCGCTGACGCCGTTCACGCTGCTCGGCATCGCCTTGTCGCTGTTTCTGGGTTTTCGCAACAACGCCGCCTACGATCGCTGGTGGGAGGCGCGCACCGAATGGGGGCGCATGATCCTGTCAGTGCGCACGCTCGCCCGGACAGTGCAGACGCTGCTGGGCAGCGACCATCCCGCGCGCCGCGAGATCATGAATCTCACGCTCGCGTTTGCGCATGGTTTGCGCGGCACTTTGCGCAACGAAGACGTGCGCGACGACTTGTTGCGCTTTGTCAGTGGCGCGGAAGCCCACGCGGCACTCGGTTCATGCAGCCCGGCCGACTATTTTCTGCGTTGCATGGGCGAGCGCGTCGGTGAGCTTCAGCGCAGCGGCGACATCGACAGCATCGGCGTGCGCATGCTCGACGAACGGCTCAACGCGCTGGCCACCGTGCAGTCGGCCTCAGAGCGCATTTCCACCACGCCGCTACCGTTTGCCTACACCTTGCTGGTGCACCGCACCGCCTATGTGTATTGCTTCATCCTGCCCTTCGGCATGGTGGCGCAGACCGGCTGGGCGACGCCGTTCTTCGCCGCGATCGTCGCCTACACCTTCTTCGGTCTCGATCGCCTCTCGGAAGAACTGCAGGAGCCGTTCGGGCGTGCCGCCAACGATCTACCGCTCGACGCCATCTGCCGGGTGCATGAAATTTCGGTCGCCGAGGCGCTGGGTGACGTGCCGCCCAAGCGCATGCAACCGGTCAACCACGTGCTGGAATAGCGTGTGCGGTCGTCGCCCAATTCAGCGCCGAGGATTCATCGCCGTCACGTCCGCGCGAATCACCGACTGTTCGGCGATCAACTCATTCACTACTGCGCGGCTCTTCTTGTAGTGCGGCGTTTCCTTGTGCGCGGCGAGGGCGTCCTGGCTCTCGTAGATCTCATACAGGTACACCAGATTCGGCGTGTCGCGATCCTCGATGACGTCGAACACATGGCACAGCGGCTCGTCGCGCCCCGAGGCGGCGGCGGTTTCAAGCATCGCTTCCCTAAACTGTTCGCGCGTGCCTTCCTTGAGTTGGGTCTTTACGATGATGCAGTACATCAGGCCTCCGGTTATTGCTGGCGATTGGGATCGGATAAACTGAACGCCTGATCTTCTCATAGATGCTTTGGCCGCGTGTCCGTGGCCCAATCACGGAGTTGCCATGACCCAGAAACCACCCCCCCTCAACGGCATGCGCCACATCGCCTTCAAAGTGGCGAACCTCGAAGAATGCGAACGCTTCTACGTTGATCTGCTCGGCATGGAAGTGCTCTACCGTC
>CBDTZF010000329.1:0-3263 GCA_965364825.1 uncultured Rhodocyclaceae bacterium
TTGTTCGACCCCGCTCACCTGCCGGTTGACCGCGCGAGCGATCCGTTGATCGACCTCGACTCCGATGACGAGTCGCGCGTTGTGGTGCAGATGCTGCCACGCACCGGCAGGACTGAGCACACGCCGCTTCTGCTTGGCAGTGATCTGCCGGAGGGTTTGCAGACGGTCGATGTGGACGGTGATGGTTGGCGCGTGTATGTGAAATCGCTGAGTGCGAGTTTGCGTATTGCGGTTGCGCAACGCACCGACGTTCGCAGCGAACTGGCAAGCGACAGCGCAATTCACACTTTGACGCCATTCATCATTCTGCTGCCGATCCTCGTGCTGGTGCTCCACGGCATCGTTCGGCGAATGATGGAACCGATGACGCAGTTGTCGGATGACCTGGACCAGCGTGCCGAACAGGACCTTGGAACGCTGAACGAGGTCGGTCTGCCGAGTGAAGTCCGACCCTTTGTGAGCGCCATCAATTCACTGCTCGTTCGCGTGTCACGATCGGTCAGCCAGCAACGTCGCTTCATCGCCGACGCCGCGCACGAACTGCGCTCGCCGCTCACCGCGCTCTCGCTGCAGGCCGAACGACTTTCTGCCGCGCCGATGTCGGAGACCGCCCGCGAACGGCTGGAAAAACTACGACAGGGGATGCAACGCGCCCGCATGCTGCTCGACCAGTTGCTGGCGCTGGCGCGTGCGCAGGAGGCATCGACCGCCCCGGTCGCCGCCCTGTCCGTCCAGCAGGTGTTCCGACAGGTCATCGAGGATCTGCTGCCGCAAGCAGAGGAAAAGCGCATCGACATCGGCGTGACAAGTACCGACGATGCACGAATCGCCGTCGCCGAAATCGACCTCAAGACGCTGCTGCGCAACCTCGTCGACAATGCGATCCGCTACACGCCGCAGGGTGGCCGGGTCGATCTGTCGGTGTCCAGCGGTGATGACGGCATTCTTGTGCAGGTGAGCGACACCGGCCCCGGCATCGCACCCGATGAGCGCGAGCGGGCGTTCGAGGCGTTCTATCGTTCGCTCGACAACGACGAAATCGGCTCGGGACTCGGCCTGGCGATCGTAAAGGCGATCGCAGATCGATTGGGCGCCGCGCTGAGCCTCGACTATGCCGATTCAGAGCACGCCAAGGGGCTACAGGTCACCGTGCGGTTCGAGCCAAGTAGGGTGGAATAGCCGAAACCCATTGCACCATTCCGCCGTTGAATGGTGCAATGCGCTGCGCTTATTGACACCCTACGATGCTGAAATCATCGACTCGGTTCGTTCGTCGGAAAAAATGTCGAATTCGACAAAGCTTGTTCGTCGTAGCAATGAGTTCCAAACCAACACAACCGGGAGAACCACATGAGCTACGTAGATGGATTCGTTATTGCCGTTCCCACCGCGAATCGCGAGGCCTATCGCGCCTTGGCGTCCGATATGTCCGAGAAATTCAAGCAATGGGGGGCGCTGAAGGTAGTCGAATGCTGGGGTGATGATGTGCCGGATGGGAAAGTGACGTCGTTTCCGATGGCGGTCAAGTGCAGCGCCGACGAGACGGTGGTCTTCTCCTGGATCGTGTGGCCGTCGAAGGCGACCCGCGACGAAGCCCACGGGAAAATGATGTCGGACACCACTATGCCGAAAGACATGCCCTTCGACGGCAAACGCATGATCTTTGGCGGATTCGAGCCAATCGTCGACGCGTAAGCGGAGTCGTGCTGGGAAGACGCTCTTTTTCTTGAGGGGCGCCACTATTACCGGGTGGCGCCCCTCACTTGCCAACCGGAGTTGCCAATGCCTACAGATACAACTGAAACCCGAATCCGCGGAATCATCGACGCACGAATTCGCGCGGTCAAAGACGGTGACGCCAATGCCATTACGGCGGATGTTGCGGACGACGTGACTATTTTCGACGTGGTGACGCCACTGCGAAGCCGCGGCCGCGTCGGCGCGCAAGAGCGCGCCGTCCAATGGCTCGACAGCTACGACGGCCAAGTCAATTGGGACACGTCCGAGGTCCACATTTACGCCGGTGATGATGTGGCATTCGCGCATTTTCTGAGCCGGGTTACCGGCACGCTTAAGACGGGCGCACCAGTCGACATGTGGTTTCGAACGACGCTTGGCTTCCGGCACATCGACGAAAAATGGCAAATCGTCCACGACCACAGCTCCGATCCGTTCGACCCTGAAACGGGCCAGGCGGCAACGAGCTTGAAACCCTGACCAGCACGTCACCTCACTTCACAGGAGACGAAAATGACTGACAGCGCAACCCTCACGCCGGCCGTCGAGCTGGCGAAAACGAACGACACCCACTTCCCCAACGAAAGCGACGATTATCGTCAGGCGCGTAATGCCTTGCTCGCCGAGGAGATCGAGTTGCGCCGTCACATCTGGCGCGTCGGGCAGATGCGCCGTGCCTTGCCCCCGGGTGGCGAAGTGACGAAGGACTATCGCTTTGAAGGCCCGAACGGCGAAGTCGGCCTTGAAGACCTCTTCGCCGATCACGACACCCTCGTTATCTACAGCATGATGTACGGGCCGCAGCGCAAGCAAGGTTGCCCGATGTGCACGTCGCAACTCAGCTCTTGGAACGGCATCGTTCCGAGTCTCGAACAGCGGATCGCCCTTGTCGTTGTCGCGCGCTCACCCTATGAGCAGATCGCGAAGTACGGCGATAGCCGTGGCTGGCGGCACCTCAAGCTCTACTCCGATCCCGGCGGAGATTTCACCGAGGATTTCGTCGGCGAGCGCGACGCAGACATGCCGGCCTACACGGTGTTCAAGCGCGAAGGTGGCGCGATCCGTCATTTCTACAGCGCCGAGGGATCGATGGGAAATGGCCGATCCCGGCCAGGATCCGCACAACGCGCCAGACATGAATCCGCTGTCGATCATTCTCGATACGACGTCCGAGGGACGCGGAACGGATTGGTATCCGAAGCTGGATGATCGGGAGAAATGACGTGGGCAAGAGCGCGAACGCGAAACGAGCGTCGGGTGCAATAACCGAAGGGCATTGCACCATTCCACCGTTGACTGGTGCAATGCGCTGCGCTTATTGACACCCTACGATGTTTGCCATTTGCGAAGGTTGGGCAGAGCGAAGCGAAGCCCAACATTTGGCGTCTCCGAGGTGTTGGGCTTCCTTCGTCTGCCCAACCTACGGGCCTAAGCGATATCGGAAATGAAGCGCGCCATCACCATGTCTTTCTCGGTGAGCCCGCCGGCATCGTGGGTCGTCAAGGTGATGTCGACCTTGTTGTAGA
>CBDTZF010000330.1:0-3261 GCA_965364825.1 uncultured Rhodocyclaceae bacterium
TCGTGGCGCGCCAGCACATGATGGATTTTGCCGCTGTGCGACAAGGCGTCGTACAGCGGCAGAATGGCGCCGCCGGGCACGCCGGCAACCGTTTCGATGCCCTGCCGCTCGAGCAGTTGCACGATCAATTCCGCGCCTGTCATCTGAATCATTTTCACTCTCCGTATCAGGGGCCGGGAAATCGACCGACGGGGAGGTAGATGCGAAAAACCCCCGCCGGCGACGCACCGGCGGGGGTTTTGAAATTTGTTTTGCTGCCTGTCCCCTAGGGTGCGCCGATGCCTACGCTGACTACGCGTACTACATTTACGATGGCGACTACCGAAGCGGAAAGAAGGCGGGTGCTCACAACGGAACCTTGCTCAAGAACATACGAACGGTTCGATAAAAGCACGCTCGCGAGAAAAAGGCAAGTAGGTATTTATGTCACGCTCTCGTCGCGCAACTTGCGGCGCAGTATCTTGCCGACGTTGGTCTTGGGCAGCTCGTCGCGAAACTCCACGAAATCCGGCGTCTTGTAACCCGTCATGCGCTCGCGGCAGTAGGCTATCAGCGCCTCGGCGGTGAGTGATTTGTCCTTGCGCACGACGAATATTTTGACCGCTTCGCCACTGCGCTCGTCCGGTACGCCAACCGCGGCAGCCTCGATCACGCCTGGATGGCTGACTACCACGTCTTCGACCTCATTCGGGTACACGTTGAAGCCGGAGACGAGAATCATGTCTTTCTTGCGATCGACGATGCGCACAAAGCCTTGTTGGTCGATCGTCGCCACGTCGCCGGTGCGCAGGAAGCCGTCTTCGGTCATTGCGTTTTTAGTGTCGTCCGGGCGGTTCCAGTAGCCGGCCATGACCTGCGGCCCCTTGATGCACAACTCGCCCGGTTTGTCCAAACCCACTTCTTCGCCCTCGTCATCGCGGATGCTCACTTCGGTCGATGAAATCGGCAGGCCGATGGCATGATTGAAATCCGCCAGATCAAGCGGGTTGATGCATGCCGCGGGCGAGGTTTCCGTCAGGCCGTAGGCTTCGATCAGCGGCTTGCCGGTCACTTCCTTCCAGCGGTCGGCCACGGCTTGCTGCACCGCCATGCCGCCGCCCAGCGAGATATTCAGCCTCGAGAAATCGAGTTTGGCGAAATCGGGATGATGGAGCAGCGCGTTGAACAGCGTGTTCACCCCGGTAATCGACGAGAACGACACCTTCTGCAGCTCTTTGATGAAGCCGGGAATGTCGCGCGGATTGGTGATCAGCACGTTGGTGGCGCCGATCTTGAAATAGGTCAGGCAGTTCGCGGTCAGCGAGAAGATGTGATAGAGCGGTAAGGCGGTGATGATGACTTCTTTCTCGGCCACAAACGGCTTGATCCATGCATGCGCCTGCTGCAAATTGGCAATGATGTTGCCATGTGTGAGCATGGCGCCCTTGGCGACGCCGGTGGTGCCCCCGGTGTATTGCAGATAGGCAATATCGTCGTGACCGACGTCCACCGGCGCCAGCGTGTGCGAAGCGCCGGTTTTCATGATGTCGTTGTAGCGGCGATAGCCCGGCAGATTCCACGCCGGCACCATTTTCTTGACGTACTTGACGACGAGATTGACCACGAAGCCTTTAACGCCGCCGATCATGTCACCGATGCGGGTGACGATCACATGCTTGATCGACGTCTTCGCCAGCACCGCCTGCAGCGTGTGCGCAAAGTTGTCGAGGATGACGATCGCCTCGGCGCCCGAATCCTTGAGCTGATGCTCCAGTTCGCGCGGCGTGTACAGCGGATTGCAGTTGACCACTACATAGCCCGCACGCAAGGCGCCGTACATGACTATTGGATACTGCAGCACATTCGGCATCATGATCGCGACCCGCGTGCCCTTCGGCAGCTTCAGCTCGCCCTGCAGGTAGGCGCCAAAGGCGGCGGAGAGCGTTTCCAGTTCGGAGAAGCTGATGCCCTTGCCCATATTGGTGTACGCAACACGTTCGCCGAACTGTTGGCAGCTTTGCATGAACATGTCGCCGATCGAACGGAACTGATCGACATCAATTTCGGCCGGAACGCCCTCGGGATAACTCTTGAGCCAGATTTTTTCCACTTTTTAGTCTCCTCACCGCTGCGCCGGCGCGCTTGACGGCTCCGGTCACATCTACGCTTCGCTCGCAGACCCTTCGCTTGCCGCAATACGCCGCCTCAAGCACCACAATGCCGGGCAGCCTCGTACACCCTGCCCGATCAGCCTTCCTCTTCGCCCGCCGGCCAGTTGCGGATGTAGTTTTTCAGCATGCGGTTTTCGAAGCTCTGCTCTTCGAGCACAGCCTTTGCGACATCGTGGAAGGAAATGACGCCAAGCAGCGTGCCGTCGTCCATCACCGGCAGATAGCGCTGATGATGTTCGACCATGTGGCGGCGCAGCTCGTCCATTTCCATGTTCGGTCCGGCGGTCAGCGGCTCGCGCATCATGGCGTCTTCAACTGGCGTGTCCGTCCAGCTGGCGCCAGCCTGATTGAGCGAGGTCAGGACTTCGCGGAAGGTCAGCATACCGACCATGCGTCCACGTTCAAAAACCACCAGCGAACCGACATCCTGCTCGGTCATGACGGCCACGGCTTCGGCAATGCTACGGTTGGGCGCGATCGTGTAGAGCACCTTGCCCTTGATCGCAAGGATTTCACTGGCCTGCATGTTCACCCTCGTTGCATTCGCGTTGGTTCGGATCGGCACCGCGGCGCGGCGCTCGATTGATTTGATGTTAGTCGATTGTACCCCGCCGCGAAAGCCGCGCAGGCGCATGGCCCGGGCGAGCGCGCGGCGCGGTTTTCGAACCCGCCCCGCTGCCCTCACCCCCGGCCCCTCTCCCGGAGTGCGAGGGGAGATCAATTGTTCGCGCGCCGTGGCCGAACGTTGCCGTCAAATAGTGTAGGTATATGCCCCTCTCCCGCCGGGAGACGGGTTGAGGTGAGGGCGAGCGCGGGAGGTTATACGTATGGGCAACGAAATGGAGCGCAACGGTCCCCACGAGCCGTGTTCACAGCGAATGCCGCGCACCGTCAGAAAACACCAACATGGCATGCACCGATCGCGCACCGAACATACCGGCGAGCGCGGCGCGATAGCCTTCTAGTTGGGACCGGTAGCGATCGAGCATTGGCGCGTCGACGCTGCCACTCTTGTAATCGAGCACCCACACCGACTCGTCAAACACGACCAGCCGGTCGATGCGCCCGAGTCGGCCATCGGCCTGCACGATTTCGACTTCGTTCCAGGCCG
>CBDTZF010000331.1:0-3261 GCA_965364825.1 uncultured Rhodocyclaceae bacterium
TGACGCTGTTCCGCCAACTCAATCTGCAATTGCTGATCGTCACGCCGCTGCAGAAAATCCACATCATCGAACCCTTCGTGTCGAGCGTCGGATTTGTGCACAACGAGGGCGGCAGGGCGTCGAAATTGCGCAATCTTTCGATCGAGGAGTACCGCGAGCAGAAAGCGACCATGACCGCACACACGGTGCGGCCTGTGACGCCGTGAGTTGGACCAGCCCACAGGATGTGAAGGCGCAGCTGGCGCGCCTGTGGGAACGCGGCGAATTGCTACGCGATGTCGTCACCCGCAACGCGCGCTTTCCGTTGCGTCTGACGCTCAAAACGCCCGGCTCGGCGGACATTACGGATCGCTTTGAGTTAGTGCGTGCCTGGTCCGCCGAATTGGCCGCGGCAGCGCCGTTACGCCTCGAATGGCAGGAGGTTCGCCATCGCGTCCAGGGTGTGCAACGCCTGCCAGCGAGTGCGTGGATCGACAGCGTGGAGGATGCGCTGGCCTGGCTGGGCAGGCGCCGTGAATGGGATCGTTTTACGGCGCAGGTCGCGGCCACGCGGCAGACGCATCCCGCGTTGCTGCCGTGGCTGGAAAAGCGTCCGTTGCAGGCGCTGGCGCTCTCCGACAACTGGCCGCGGCTGCTGGCCGTAGTGGACTGGCTCGTGGCGCACCCGCGATCCGGCATCTATCTGCGTCAGGTGGATTTGCCCGGCGTGCACAGCAAATTCATCGAAGCGCACCGCGGCGTACTGACCGAGTTGCTCGATCTGGCCCTGCCGATCGACGCCGTGGAGGTGACGAAAACGGGCGTCAGCCAGTTCGCCGGCCGCTACGGCTTCCGTGACAAGCCGACCCGCATCCGCCTTCGCGTGCTCGATGCGGGTATTGATTCGCTACCCGGCACCGTGTGCGCGGACATCACGCTCGATGCCGACAGCTTCAGTCGCCTGGCACTGCCGGTGAAACGTGTCTTCATCACCGAAAACGAAACCAACTTTCTCGCCTTTCCGCCAGTGCAAGGCGCCATCGTCATCTTCGGCGCCGGCTACGGTTGGGAGGCGCTCGCGCGCAGCCGCTGGCTGAACGATTGCACGGTGGTCTACTGGGGCGATATCGACACCCACGGCTTCGCCATCCTCGACCAGCTTCGGGGCCGATTCGCACATGTGGCCTCGCTGATGATGGATCGCGCCACTTTGATGGCGCACGAGACCTTGTGGGGCGAGGAGGGTGATCAGGTGCGCCACGATTTACCGCGCCTCACGGCGGACGAGCGCGCGCTGTACGATGACTTGCGGGACAACCGCATTGGGCAGAATCTTCGATTGGAGCAAGAGCGCGTCGGATTCCATTGGGTGACGGACGCACTGCGCAGGCATGGCCACGATTCGGGCTGAGCGCATGACGGTCATGGCATTGCAGCGATTCGTGACGATGCGCGCGACGCTGAGGCGACACACGGTATGTCATGGGGCAACATCGTTGTATTTGACCGGGTTTGCTACACGTCATACGGCGGATAACGCCTTCGGCTCATCCGCCCTACGCGCTGGCCAGATCACCATGGTTCAAGCGTGGGGTGCAATAACCGAAGGGCATTGCACCTTTCAACCTGGCGAGCACCGGGATGTTGGGCTTCCTTCGTCTGCCCAACCTACGAGGCGACGTCTTCTGCTTGACGGCCGTTGCATGGATGAGGCGGATGAGGTGGCGAATGCCGCGTGCGCAATGGCGGAATCGCGCGCCGCACAACAGCCGGCTTCGACACCGCGCGTGTTGTCATCCGATGGTCGTTCGGAGCCGTTGCGCACGCGTCGGACGCGCTACAATACGCCCCTTCCGTATAGCCAGAATGGTTCAATGAAAACCACATTCCTCGACTTTGAGCAGCCGATTGCCGAGCTGGAGGGCAAGATCGGTGAGTTGCGCTTCATGCAGGACGATTCCGCGGTCGATATTTCGGACGAGATCGAAAAGCTGGAGGGCAAGAGCCAGACGCTGACGCGCGATATCTACGCCAAGCTCACACCGTGGCAGATCGCCCAGGTGGCGCGCCATCCGCAGCGCCCCTATACGCTCGATTATGCCGAGCATATCTTTACCGATTTTCATGAGTTGCACGGCGACCGCAGCTTTGCCGACGATCAGGCGATCGTGGGCGGCATGGCGCGTTTCAACGGGCAGCCGTGCATGGTGATTGGCCATCAGAAGGGCCGGGATACGAAAGAGAAAATCCACCGCAATTTTGGCATGCCACGGCCGGAGGGTTATCGCAAGGCTTTGCGGCTGATGCGGCTGGCGGAAAAATTCGGCATGCCGGTGTTTACCTTCATCGACACGCCGGGGGCCTATCCGGGAATTGGCGCGGAAGAGCGCGGCCAGTCGGAGGCGATTGGTCACAATCTCTACGTCATGGCGGAACTGAAGGTGCCGATCGTCACCACGATCGTGGGCGAGGGCGGCTCCGGTGGCGCGCTGGCGATTGGCGTCGGCGACCAGATGCTGATGCTGCAGTATTCGATTTACTCGGTGATTTCTCCCGAAGGCTGTGCCTCCATTTTGTGGAAAAGCGCGGATCAGGCCAGCGTGGCGGCCGAGGCGATGGGCGTCACCGCAGTGCGGCTCAAAGCCCTCGAGCTGGTCGATCGTGTGGTCGAGGAGCCGCTTGGCGGGGCGCACCGCAATCATCTGGCGATGGCGCAAACGCTCAAGCGGGCGCTGGCCGAGACCTTGCGCAGACTCACCGATCTCGAACCCGCAGATCTCGTCGCGCAGCGCTACGAGCGCTTGATGAGCTATGGCAAGTTCAAGGACGCGGTTGCCTGACCCGGGCGCGGCCGTCCGTGCGCGAGTGGCCGAGGTTTTGTCGGTCGCTGGCGTTGGCGCCGGGTCGCGGTTGTTGGTCGGACTGAGCGGCGGCGTCGATTCCACCGTTTTGCTCAACGCCCTCGCCACATTGCGGGGGTGTTTTGCGTTCACGCTGACGGCGCACCATGTGCACCACGGCCTGAGCCCGTATGCCGACGCATGGGTGACGGCCTGTGAGGCGCAGTGCGCGGCGCTGGACGTACCGCTCTCGGTCACGCGTATCTCCGTCGATCCAATGCCGGGCGAGGGCTGGGAGGCGGCCGCTCGCCGCCTGCGCCATGCGGCGTGGGCGCAAACGCCCACCGACTGGTGGGTGAGCGGGCACCATGAGAACGATCAGGCGGAGACGGTGTTGTTCCGTTTGCTGCGGGGCGCCGGAGTGCACGGCGCGGCGGCGATG
>CBDTZF010000332.1:0-3256 GCA_965364825.1 uncultured Rhodocyclaceae bacterium
GTCGCGGCAGCGGTGGCGGCGGCGAAGGCTGCCTTTCCGGCCTGGGCAAGCGTGCCGCCGATCCGTCGCGCGCGGTTGATGAACCGGTTTCTCGGGTTGCTCAACGCGCACAAGGACGATTTGGCGCGCGCGATCACGGCCGAGCACGGCAAAGTGTTTTCAGACGCCCGCGGCGAAGTCGAGCGTGGCATCGACATCGTCGAGTTCGCCTGCGGCATCCCGCAGCTGCTCAAGGGTGACTTCACTGAGCAGGTTTCGTCCGATATCGACAACTGGACGATGCGTCAGCCGCTTGGCGTGTGCGCCGGCGTGACGCCTTTCAACTTCCCGGTGATGGTGCCGATGTGGATGTTCCCGCTGGCGATTGCGGCGGGCAACACCTTCGTGCTCAAGCCCTCGCCGATCGACCCGAGCTCCTCTTTGATGTACGCCGAGCTCATGAAAGAAGCGGGCTTTCCCGATGGCGTGTTCAACGTCGTGCAGGGCGACAAGGCAGCGGTCGACGCGCTCCTCGCGCATCCGGACGTGAGCGCGATTTCCTTCGTCGGCTCGACGCCGATCGCCAACGCCATCTACGCCACGGGTGCCCGTCACGGCAAGCGCGTGCAAGCGCTCGGCGGCGCCAAGAATCACATGATGGTGATGCCCGACGCCGATCTCGACAAGGCCGTCGACGCGTTGATCGGTGCCGCCTACGGCTCGGCCGGCGAGCGCTGCATGGCGATCTCGGTCGCCACCCTGGTGGGCGACGTCGGCGACCGCATTGTGCCCATGCTGGCCGAGCGCGTTCGTGCGCTGAAGGTTGGCAACGGCATGGAGCGCGAGGCGGAGATGGGGCCGATCGTCACCCGTGCTGCGCACGAACGCATCACCGGATATATCGGGAAGGGCGTCGATGAGGGCGCAACGCTGGTGGTGGATGGACGAAATCTCGGCGTCGCCGGCCTCGAGAATGGTTTCTGGATGGGCGGTACATTGTTCGACCATGTCACGCCCGAGATGACGATTTACCGTAAAGAGATCTTCGGGCCGGTGCTCTCGTGTACACGCGTCGCCAATTTTGCCGACGGCATTGCGCAGATCAATGCGAACGAGTTCGGCAACGGGGTCAGCCTGTTCACTGCCGACGGCCACGCGGCACGCGAATTTTCCCGCCACGTCCAGGTCGGTATGGTGGGCATCAATGTGCCGATTCCTGTGCCGATGGCATGGCACGGTTTCGGCGGCTGGAAGCGCAGCTTGTTCGGCGATACTCACGCCTATGGCGAGGAAGGCGTGCGCTTCTACACCCGGCAGAAGTCCGTAATGCAGCGCTGGCCCGAGAGCATCGCCCACGGCGCCGATTTCACCATGCCGGTGGCGCGCTGAAACGGGGAGGGGTTTCTGTCGGCGACCGTTTATTGACCATCAACGAACGCAACTCTTAAGGAAGGACATCGCATGTTTAAGATTTCTCACGATCGCCCAAACCGCATCGACATCGACTTTGGCGGCAAACTGAACAAAGCGCAGATGAAGGTCGCCCTCGATGAATTCGTCATCGAGTCGAAAAACATCGAGCACGGCAAGATGATGTATCGCATCGATGGTTTCAGCCTTCCCACCCTTGCCGCGATCGGGCATGAACTGTCGCGCTTGCCGGAAGTAATGAAAGTCGTTCGCAAGTTCGACCGTGCGGCCGTTCTTGCGGACATGGAATGGGTCAGGGCGGCGAGCGAAATTGAAGGCAAGCTGATTCCGGGGCTAACGATCAAAGCGTTCGGAAGGAGTGCGGAGATCGAAGCTGAAGCCTGGCTGGAGAGCTAGGGCCGCACTATTAGAGGAGCCTATGATCAACGTAACGGCCCTTTGGATTTGGACATTGCCACGATCTTTGGCGCAGGCTCGTGAGGCCGTTCTGGGTACCGGCCTTCGCCGGTACTACGACGAGGGAGCGCTTATCGCTTGGCGCAACCCGGACCGCGCGTCATTCCGGCGCAGGCCGGAATCCAGGGGCCACGCCGCGGTTCGCGCCCACCGCTTCAATGAGCATGCGCCTGTTCCTGCAGAAGTTCTTTCGCGCGCGTTGCCGCTTCAGTTCCATACAGAACGGAGCACGACACCACGCCATTGCTGGCTCACGGTTTTCGGCGGGATCGTTGCTCCGACGCCCGAGTACGCGGGCCACGAGGTGCTCCATGAATGAATTACCGATGTTGCATTGGCACGAAGCCGGCGAGAGCGTCGACGAAGCGCATCTTGCGAGTTGGCGGTCGGCCAGCGGCATGGCGCCGCCGCGGCGGATGAAGGTGGTGGATGACACCCTGACCGCCGATGCCGCCTACCGTCTCGCGTGCGAGGGGACGGCCATGTTGTGGCGCGGCGACTACCAGAACGCGCGCCAGTTGCTTGCGGCGATGACCCGCCGCGCGGACCGCAAACCGCGCAAGGTGCCCACCGATGCGAGCGCGGCACAACGCTTTCACCTTCATCGTCAGGCGCAGGCACAGCGGGCGCGCACCTTGTCGATGCTGCTGGTGCCGATGGACTCAGCGCATGCCGTCAAGCTTAACCGCGCGCCCGATGTGTCAGCCGCCTGTGTTGAAGCATGGGGGCCGGCGGAGGGTGACAGCGTGGTATCGCTGCGCGAATTGCTGGGGGTGATCGGGGCGTCCGAATGGCGCAAAAAAGGCGTGCCGGTGGCGGCGCTCGACGCACGCATTTATCCGCATTACGGCGTGTTCTCGCCACTGCGCGGCGAGTACATCGATCTGGCCGCGCAGGCACCGTTGCCCGAGGTGACCCATGCGTTCGACATTGGCACTGGTTCGGGCGTGCTCGCCGCGTTGCTGGTGCGCCGCGGTGTGCCGCGTGTGGTTGCCACCGATCTGGAGTCGCGGGCGCTCGCGTGCGCAGCCGACAACCTCGAACGGCTGGGCTATGCCGGGCAGGTCGAGCTGGTGCAGTGCGAACTGTTCCCCGAAGGCACCGCGCCGCTCATCGTGTGCAATCCGCCTTGGCTGCCGGCGCGCCCGACCTCGGCCATCGAGCACGCGATTTACGATCCCGACAGCCGCATGCTGCGCGCCTTTCTCGACGGGCTTGCGGCGCATCTGACGCCCGGTGGCGAGGGGTGGTTGATGTTGTCGGATATTGCCGAACACCTCGGCTTGCGCAGCCGCGAGGCGCTACTGGAATGGATCGAAGCGGCCGGCCTGCGCGTGATCGACCGGTTGGACATCCGGCCGCGCCATGCCAAAGCGGCCGATGAGAGCGA
>CBDTZF010000333.1:0-3254 GCA_965364825.1 uncultured Rhodocyclaceae bacterium
GAAGGGGTCGATCCGATGGCCGGGCTGACGCCGCAACTGGAGGCGCATATCGGCGGTTCCGCGTTGCTGGTGGTGTTGATGTCGCCCGATTACCTCGCTTCGGTTTGGTGCACGCGCGAGCGCGATTGGTGGTGCAAGCGCCAGGGCGAATTGGGTTTGTCGACGGATGAGCGCATCGCGGTGGTGCGTATCTGGCCGACGACCGAGGCGTGGCCCGCCGAATTGTGCGATCCGCAGGGTGAGGCGCTGGTGGGCTTTGCGTTTCATGACGATTCGGCGGGGGCCGCTCGCCCGCTGGGCTGGACCGACTCGGCTGGCGAATACGGCCGCGAGTTCAAGGTGGCGCTGGTTGGCATAGCGGGCCGGGTGTCGACGCGGCTGGTGGCCTTGAAGGCGCAGGCCGAGGCGCTGGCGAAAGCGCACAGGGAGGTGGCGAAGTTGCAGCAGCAGGGCGGCCAATCGATCTACCTTCATGGCCGCGTGGCGCAGCAAAAAGCGTGGGAACGCGCGGCGATTGCACTGGGCGACAAGGGGTATGCGGTGCTGCCGGGCGAGCCCGATCCAGCGGTCACCGATCCGCAGGCGTCGCTGGCATTGCGTGAACGTCGTGTCGACGCCCTCGGCGCATGCGATGCGCTGTTGCTGTTGGGCACCGATGATGGCCGTGCGCTCGATATCGACATGGTCGCAGTCGGCCGGCACGACCGTCATTCCGCCCGCGCGCGCAGCAATCGCCTGTTGCCCTGCGGCGTGCTCGATACGGTAGGCGAGCCGATCGCCACCGCGGTGCGCAGGGCGACCGCGCGCAACGTGCAGGCCGAATGGCTCGATGGAACACTGGACCCGTGGATCCCCGGGGTGCAACAGTGGCTGGCGGCCAAAGGCGCCGAAGCCGAGGGTCAGCTATGAGCGCGACGACGACGGCGACGACTGCGGCGCCGGCCGGATCCGGATTTGGCGCCGAGGGCGGCGTCGTCCTGCCGCCGCGTCCCTATCCCGGTCTGCGCCCGTTCGAGCGTGAGGAGTGGCCGGTGTTCTTCGGGCGCGAGCGCATGTCCGATGAGGTCGTCGCGCGCCTGATTCGTCAGCACATGGTGTTCGTGCATGGCGACTCGGGCTGCGGCAAGAGTTCGCTGGTGCGCGCCGGGGTATTCGCGCGGCTCGAACAGGGCGGCGCGGGTGCGCTCTGGCGTACCGCGATCGCGCTGCCGCGTCAGGCGCCATTGTGGAATGTGGCCGAGGCGCTGGCTGGACTGGCCGGCGAGGGCAAGGAAGAGGGCGACGATGCTGACCGCGAGGCGCGCGTACTCAACTGGCGGCGCGCGCTCAACTGCGGCCGCGATGCGCCGGCGGCGATTGCCGAACTGCTCAAGCGCGGTACCGGCGGGCCGGTGTGCCTGCTGATCGACCAGTTCGAAGAGCTCTTCCAACATGCGCGCCTGTTTGGTGCCGACGAGGCACGCCTGCTTACCACGGTGCTGATCGCGCTGCACGAAAACCCGCCCGAGGGGCTTTACGTGGCGATGACCATGCGTTCGGAGTACCTGGGCGCGTGTGCACGTTTCGAGGGCTTCGCCGAACTGGTGAATGCCACGCAATACCTGCTGCCGCGCATGGCGCGCGAAGACATGCTGCGCGCTATCCGCGAGCCGGCGCTGCTGTATGACGGCCAGGTGAGCCGTGAAATGGCCGACCGATTGATTGCCGATGTCGGTGGCGGGCAGGACCAGTTGCCGTTGATCCAGCACGGCCTGATGCGTTTTTACCGCAAGCACGTTGGGCCGGTGAGCAGCGGCGCGTGGAAGATCGGCGTCGAGGATTTTCCGGCCAAGGGCGGGCTGTCGGGCATGCTCTCGGCGCACGCCGACGTGGTGGCGAAGGCGGTGCGCCGGCTGATTGATCCGGGCTCACGCGAACGCCTGGTGGAAGAACTGTTTCGCGCGCTCACCGATGTGAACGCCGATGGCCAGGCGATCCGCCGGCCGCAGACGCTGGCGCAATTGGCTGCGCTGACCGGGGTCGGCGTGGACGTGGTGCGCGAGGTGGTCAACGTCTTTCGCTCCGATGGGGTGTCCTTTCTGTCGCCGTATGGCAGTGAAATGCTCGCGCCGGACGACCTCGTCGAGGTCAGCCACGAGGCGCTGATCCGCTATTGGCGCGCGCTTGCGGATCCCGCCGATGGCTGGTTGGTGCGCGAACTCCATAACGGCTTGGTGTGGCGCTCGTTGCTGGTGCATGCGGAGAGCTTCGAGCGCGACCCGGAAAACGTCCTCGCGCCGGCGATCGCGGAGGAGCGCGAATCCTGGCTGAAACAGCGCAACGAGACATGGGCAGCGCGCTACGGCGGCGCTTGGGAACGCGTGGCGCGCATGATCGCGGCCAGTGTCGCGGCGCGTGACCGCGCGCAGGAGGAAGCGGCCGAAGCATTACGGCGCGAAGGGCGGGTCGGCCTGATGCGTATCGGCCTGGCGGTGCTCGCCACGCTGGTGGTGATGCTGTTTCTCGCTCTCGACTATGCTTATGACCAGATCGGCGAGAGCAAGGTGCAATTTGCCAGCGCCGAGGCGACGCGTAGCAGCAACAGCGATCTTGCCGCTGAACTTGAGGCCGCGAAAAAACGCGGCGACGAACTCAAGCAGCAACTGGCAGACACCGTCAAAACGCTGGAGATGGCGAAAGCGGGGATACCGTCATTTGGCAGCAATCTGCCCTTCGGCTACATCACGCGTTCGATCGCCGCCGCGCACGAGACTCTGACCGTACCTCCCGCGGCACCCGTGAAAGCTACCGGGCCGCGCCTTTACGTGCATATCGCCGAGGACAGTCAGCGTGGAGACGCCCGCAAACTCGAACTGGCGCTGGCGCAGACGGAAATCGACAACCAGCCGCTCATCATTCCCGGCATCCAGTGGGTCAAGGAATTCCCCTCGAGCGCCCAGTTGCGCTGCTTCGATCGCACCGACTGCGAGACGCTGGCGCCACGCGTGCTGCAGGAAATCAATCGCCAGCTGGTTTCACCCAAGGTGGAACTGGAGGATATGAGCGACCGCTACGGTCAATCCGAGACGCTCCCGGGGCAGCTTGAGCTGTGGTTCCCGCGCGGTGAGATCGTGTTGCGCGCTCGCCGCTGAAGCGGGCACAGCATGCCCGCGGCCGGTTTCAACCGGCCTCTGGTTCGAGATCGACGGGCGGGCTGAAACCCGCCCGCGCGGAGTAGGCGCCGTCGGTTTGGGTGTCGGGGCGTCACCAACACA
>CBDTZF010000334.1:0-3237 GCA_965364825.1 uncultured Rhodocyclaceae bacterium
TCACGGCGTCGCCGCCGCCGACGCCGACCTGCTGGCAGTGCGCGAGGCACTCGCCCAGCGCGTCGCCGACGCCTACGCCGACATGCTGCGGCTGCGCCACATCAATGCGGCAGGCAAGTCGCTGTTGCTGGAGACGCGGCAATTGCAGATCAAAGTCGGCGCGCGAGTCGACGCCGGGCGCATTTCACCGGCCGACCGCGATCAGATCGAAATCAGCGTCGCGCAGGCGCAACAGCAAGTCGCGGAGCTGCGTGCCGCGCTCGCCGCAGCCGAGTTCCGCTTCGAACAACTGACCGGCACGCCGCCCGACACGCTCACGGCGCCGGATTTCGACGCACTCGATTTCTCCCCGGACATATTGCGCGCGCAGGCCGACACAGCCAACCCGGACCGCCGCGCCGCCCTGCGCCGCGCGCGGGCGCGGAGCGCTGAGATCGGTGTCGCACGCGGCAGCTTGCTGCCGTCGATCGACCTTGAACTGCGCAAACGCTTGAATGCGCACATCGAACCGGCCGAAGTATCCGACACTGTTCGCTCGACCCAACTGGCAGTCACGCTTGACGTGCCGCTCGGCGGTGGCAGCTGGTATCGCGTCGATGAGGCGGTGGCACGACACAGCGCCGCACAGGCCGACGCCGAAACGCTTCGCGAGACCATCGCCATCGAAGTCACCCGTCAGGCCACTGATCTGGCCGAGCGCGAAACCGTGCAGGATGCACTGCACACGCGTCTGGTCGCCAGCCGCAACCTGATCGACGCCTATGCCTTGCAGTTCGACGCCGGCCGGCGCAGCCTGAGCGATCTGCTCGACGCCCAGCAGGGCCGCTTCAACGCCGTGGTGGCGCACGCCAACAACGGTTTTGAACAATTTCGCCTGAAGGCGGGTTTGCTGGCCCTCGCCGGTCAGTTGCAGGCGGCACTGCACGACAACTATCGTGATTACAGTGTGCCCGCGACGGCGGTTGCAGCGGTCGACGCCAGCGACGTCACCGCCCCGCCGCAAATCGCCGAATTGCAGGCCCGCCTCGACGGCTGGGTCGCGGCCTGGGAGCGCAAGGATTACGACGCCTACCGTCGCTTCTACGTCCCCGCCTACCACTCACCCGACCACGCCACTACCATCGCCTGGGAGAATGAGCGCCGCCAGCGCTTGAACCGCCCGGGCAGCATTGGCATCGAGATTACCGTGGTCGAAATCCTGCCGACGGCATCGGACCACTGGATTACGCGTTTTCGCCAGCAGTATCGCGCGCGTGACTATCGGGACGTCGTCACCAAGCAGCTCGAATGGAGCCGCCAATCGGGTGAATGGCAGATCGTGCGCGAATCCAGCGCGCCCTGAGCTCGTCTTCCGTACGCCGATAGCGCAGGACAATCGAGTAGCCGGTCAAGCGCGATCGGCAGTCGATTGATCACACGCGAGGCACACAAATCGCTAAAATGCGCGTTTAGCTTGCCGCATGCGACGCGTTTTTAGTTACGCGTTACATCCGCTTGCGAACCTTGTCCGGCACCTATGGTCAGATGCGAACGATACCCACTTCGCCGGCCGGGCTTGAAATGCATTGCAACGCCCCAAGGTGTTTGGACTGAAGACGCAACAGCATCGCCGGTATCCGCCCCCCGGCGACGCCAGAATGGAGCCATTCATGACCCGCAATACGGATGCGAACGTTCGCAAAATTATCGGCACGGCTGCGCTTGCACTGGCCATGCCCACGGCGGTTGGTGCCGCGACTGCGCCGAGCCCCTCGATGTCCGACACCACGACAGTCAGCAATTCGGCGGGCAAACGCGGCCTGCGTCAAACGGAAGACAGGGACTCGCCCGAGCTGTTTCCGCTCAAGCTGCGCCCGGCGCTCAACGTTACTCGCGAAAATGCCGAAAAGGCCATTCAGGTCAAAGTCATGGACGCCGAAGGTCGCCGCATCCTGCTGGCACGCGCGCACGGCAACATCGTGCTCGGTCCGCTGCCCGCCGGCGAATACAAGCTACAACTGTGTTCCGGTGGCGACATCGAAGAGCACGCCATGAAGCTCGGCGTTGGCAAGCGCGGGCTGCTGCGCTACCAGCTCGGCGCCTGATCGCCCGAGGCGCCGGTCCGCCCGGCGCCTCGGCGAACATCAGCGAAACAGTTCGCCGACGCTGCCGCCGCTGTGAATTCGCTCGATCGCGGCGGCCAGTAACGGCGCCACGGTCAGCACGGTAAGCTTGTCGAAGTGCTTGTCCGCAGGAATGTTGACGGTATCGGTCACGACGATGGATTCGATCGGCGCGGCGCGTAGCCGTTCGACTGCCGGGCCGCATAACACCCCATGCACGGCACCGGCATGGATGCTGCGCGCGCCGGCCTCCCTGAGCGTATCGATGGTCGCCAGCAAGGTGCCGCCGGTGGAGATTTCATCCTCGAAAATCACCGCGTCGCGATCACGCACTTCACCCACGACCTGTCCCTGATGCACCTCCGTGTCGCTCACGCGCCGCTTGTCGATGATCGCCATCGGAATGCCGAGGCGCTCCGAAAACCGCCCGGCGCGTTTGGCACCACCGGCGTCGGTGGCCACCGCCACCATGTTCGTCAGATCGTAATTCTGGCGGAAATATTCAGCGATGGTCGGGATGGCAGTCATGTGATCGACCGGCACGCTGAAGAAGCCATGCACCTGATCGGCATGCAGATCCATCGTCAGCACCCGGTCGGCGCCCGCGGTGTGCAGCATGTCGGCCACCAGCCGGCCGGTGATCGAGATGCGCGGCGCGTCCTTTTTGTCCGAGCGCGCATAGGAGTAATACGGAATCACCGCCGTCACCCGCTGTGCCGATGCGCTGCGCAGCGCATCGAGCATGATCATCAGCTCCATGATGTGATCGCTCACCGGCGTGGTGAAGGACTGCACCACGAACACATCGCGCTCGCGCACGTTGTCCTGCACCTGTACATGCAGGTTGTCGTTCGAGAAACGCGAAATCTCGACCGGACTGAGCGGATTATCGAGACACGCGCAGATGTCACGCGCGAGGGCGATATTGGAGTTGCCGGCAAAGATGCGCAGTTCGTCGTTCATGGGACTCAATGGTGGGCAGCCAAACCTCGATTGTAAGCGCGTGCTGCCGGGCTGTGGGCGATCTGCGACGCGCTTTCACCTTTTTGCCGCATCACATCTCGCAGGCCGCGCGGTTTCAGTACAGCAGGAAAGGCGCGCTCGCGGTGCGCCACGCCACTTCATCAGCATCGGC
>CBDTZF010000335.1:0-3235 GCA_965364825.1 uncultured Rhodocyclaceae bacterium
AGAGAGATCGTTCGACCCAAGAAACGGCAGAAGGTGCCGACTGTGCTCTCGCGCAGCAAGACGGCACGGGCGGGAAGGATCGTTTGACGACGCTGCTTCAGCGCATCGACGGGGGTCTGCGCGAACACTTTACGTTGGGTGTGCTTCGAAATCTGGACAAATCACAATAGCGCCAACGACGCAATGCCCGTCAGAGATAGCACTCTACGGGTTGAGAGAAGGCGCACACGACCCGGCTGCCCCGTACCGACCCCCTACTACTGCAACCAGAACCCCACCACCGAGCCGTCTTCCAGCACAAGCTTGGCGAGCGTGTTTTCGGGTGACGAGTCGTAACTGATTTTCCATACGTAGGCTTTGTATCCGTGCTGGTTCAGCTCCGCAAGGTATTCGACGGTGTAGCCCTTGCTCAGCGGGCCGCTGACTTGCGCGACGACCTGATCGAACATTTGCTTATTCATGTCCTGCTTGAACGCCGTGCTGCCAGCGGCGACAAATTTGTCGTAATTCTTTGTCGCGATGGAATTCATCAACGCGTCGAAGGCTGTCTGTGCCGCGCCAGGGGCATCGGCGGCGAGCGAGCTGACGGGCGTGACCAGCACGGCAACGAGGAATGCAATAATTCGGGCGCTTTTCATGAAGACTCCTGAGTCAAGTCGATTGCAAAACGGGCCGGGCGCCGGCCGACGGCGGCTCGTGCGTAGATATCCGGGGATGCCGCCACACATCTTGGGAAAATATCACGCCGGCATTGATCCCGGGACACGCTTTCGTATCAGGATGAAACGTTCAAGACAAACCAGCGGGAAGACATGCGGTTTTCGCTGCGGCCACGAAAGGGCACGACATCCACGACATGGATCATCCGCAAGTCAAACCTCTTACGAACAACGCCTGTCGTACCATCTCGCGCGTTGAGGAGATCCGCGGATGATTTTCAGACTACGTTTGAAGATGCACGTACAGGGTTCAGTTCGATATACCGGTAGCACCAGAAGATAGTCGGCCTCTCGTGTCAGGCACGAGCGAAACCGCCCCTCCCGCAGCGTGCCGCTGCGCTGCTGCGTTCGGTTGATGTACCGCACGTAATGCTGACCGAGACGCTTCATCAGTTCCCCTACCGAGCCGGCACGGCGTGAGCAGCAAATGCACATGATTGGTCATCCGCGCGCAGACGTGAACGCGGTGCACCCCGCTCTCATTGGCGTACTCACCGAGCCATTGCAGGGACGCAAGATAGTCTTCGTCATCGAATAAGGACGCCTCGCGGTTATTGCCCCGATGGATGATGTGCATAGGAACGCAACAAAGCCCAATTCGTGCGTGTCGCGGCATCGTCACACCTCCTCCTGCCATTGAGAAAAAATTGTTCTAACGCAACCCGTTGTCTGTCCCTGGATGTTCTCAAGAATGTCGAACTTCGTAATGGTCACCCCAGGCGACGGCGCTAAAATCAGTTCGGATGCAGTCGCCCGTTGGCGTTACGGTGGCAGCATTTTCAAATATCCGACTCTCGAAAAAGCCAATCTCCCCACCGGCGCGACGAAAACAAGAAATGAAACGATTACGCGAGCTCTATTACCGTGCGGGACTGGCCGATCCGGGTGCGGTGCGCTCCGCGTTTGCGCTGCGCATCCTTCTCGCCATGGTCGTGGCGGGGGCATTCGCGGGCGGGCTGGCGTGGGCGTTTGGCTTTGCGTCCAGCGGTGTGATGCTGGCGCCGATTGCGGTTCAAGCGTCGGTGCTGACGGTGCGCGACGCCACGCGCGCGGCACGCATCACCACCTCGCTCGCCCTGTTTCCCGGGCTGTGGCTCGGAGTCGCGCTATTTCATGCTTTAGGCGGCGCACTCGCGCAGGAGCTTTGGGCAACCCCGTTCATTCTGCTGTTGTCCCCGCTGGCGGCAATGTACGGTCCTCGGCTCAGTGCGGCAGCGTTCGCGGCGAGTTGGGTCTGGCTTTTCAGCATTTACTTCAGGGTGTCGCTCGATGCACTCGCGTGGCACCTGCTGGCGGTCACCGCGGGACATGCCGCGATGATGCTGACGCGTTTCATTATCTGGCGAGACGACCGCCGCCCGAACTACGTGCGCCTGATCGCCCGCTATCGCGATGTACTGGCCACGTTTCTCGACCACAGTGGCTGCGCCGGGGACAATGCGGAGCGAAAATTCGAGGATTTCGAGCGACTGCAACGTCGCCTTCAACCGATCCTGTCGGCGCTCGGTACCACGGTGGAAATTTCCGGCAAGCGGCGCACGGCACTGTCACACATGCGCCTGACCGTCGAACTGATCGCGGTGTCGCGGCGCTGGTCGAGCGAGTCCACCCGGCGCGAAGCCCTCGCCCTGTTGCGTGGCGAGCAGGACACCGCCAGCGGGCGGCTGGCACCGCTGGCGACCGCGATCGCCGAAGTCGAGCGCGTCGACTCCGGGGACGCCGATCTGTCGACGCCCGACGCCATCAGCGATGTGCCGCCAATTCCAAAATCCACCCATTTGCGGCGCGCCGCACAGGTCGGTATTGCCGCCGGCGTCGCAGGCTTTATCGGGGTGCAACTCTCCGACACCCGCTGGGTGTGGGCGGTAATAACGGCGATGATGCTCTTTGTGGGCACCGAGTCTGCGGGGCATGTCACCCGCAAGGCGTTCGACAACGTGATTGGATGCACTCTGGGTGTGATCATCGGCGTCGGCCTCATCGACCTGTTGGCGTCGACGCCCGTGCTCGAAGGCATCACCGCGACCGTGCTGATCTTCGCGGCAATGTTCTTCTTTCCCGTCAACTATCCCATCGGTGCGGCCGCCATTACCGCGTTTCTCGGCCTTATCTACGGCCTCACCAATCAACTCACGCCTTCGCTCATGGAATTGCGGCTCGGTGAAGTGCTCTCGGGCGTGCTTTGCGGCGTCATCGCCGGTCGCTACGTCTTCCCCACGTCGACATCTACCCACATCCGATCGACCGCGCAACGCTATCTCTTGCGCCTCGCCGAGGCGATCGAGGGAAGCACGCGACCGGCAGCATTGCGGGAAGCCTACGCCGCCCTTGCCAATGCGGCCGCACCGCGCCGCTCGACGCTCACGCTCTCCGACCGCTCATCTCTTTATCAAGCGATGTCGAAACTTGCCCGGCTCATGCACCTTGTCGAGGTGCTCTCGATGACCGATCTGCGCGGAACGGGAGACGCGCGGCCCGCCGAGACCGAACGCCGCGAACTGGCCAACAGGATACGG
>CBDTZF010000336.1:0-3229 GCA_965364825.1 uncultured Rhodocyclaceae bacterium
CGCTCAATGCATCAGTGGCCGGCGCACGTTTTCTCGGCAGCGACAGCGTGCTGGCGTGGAGCACTGACGGCCGGTTGTGGCGATGGCGCGTGGGTGAAGTCGAGCCGTCATCAACCTGGCAGGCCGGCTGCGCGGTGCGCGGTATAGACATCTCTGCCGACGCTGCCAGCGTGCTGAGCCGCTGCGATACCACGCTGATTCGTTACGATCTCGCGCAAGGGCGCGTAACCGCGCGTTGGGAATCGCCCGAGACGATGGATGGCGCACGCTTCGTGCCGGGCGGTAAAGACATCGTTTCGTGGAGTGCAGGACGCGGGCGGGTGCGTGTATGGGATGCCGCCACGGGTGAGCCACGCTTCGAGCAGGCGCTGGCGCGCGAAAGCGACGACAGCATTTCGCATGTGCTGTTCATGGCGGACGGTTCGCGCTTCATTACCAGCGGGGGCGGCGGCAAGATCGAGGTGTGGGACGTCGCGGAAGGCGCGGTCGCGGCGCGCGGGCGCCACGACAGAACCGGGGCGACGGTGGCGACGGCGATCAGCCCGGACGGCGCGCGCGTGCTCGCCTGGAGCGCAAGTGCCGGCGCGCGCCTGTGGGACGCCAACACCATGACGCCCTTGAGCCTGCCGCTAAAACACCTCGACCGCATCACCGGCGCGGCATTTTTCGACAACGGCGACGGCATCGTCACCTGGGCGGACGACGCGAATGTGCGGGTGTGGCAACGCCATCCAGAAGCCGAATTGACCGCGCCGGTGTCTGCGCCCACCGACGCACCGACCATCATCCGGGCAACCCCGCCGGAGGCGGCGCTCAAGGCTCGACTTGATGCGCTCGGGCTGCAGGGTTACGGTGTGCTCGACCAGCGTGATGACGCCACGCTGGTGGTGGCCGGGCCGCTGGCACGCCGGCTCGAAGCGGGCGACGTGCTATCGCCGCCGCTCACACTCAGCGAAGGCGTCGGCAGCGGCGCGCTGCTGGGTGACGGCCGGGTCGTGCTGTGGGGCAATACCAGCGTGCAACTGTGGGACGCCATCTCGGGCCAACCCCTCAGCACGCTGCTGCGATCAGACGTGCTTTTTCCGGATTTCGCCCGAGCGGACGGTGGCTTGCTGACCTCGGACGGCGGTCTCGCTCGCCAATGGCGCTGGCCGATCCCCGACGCCGGCGGAGCGAGTGCGCTGCAGTGGCTCGCCACCACGAGCGCGACACAAATGGACGATCAGGGCGCAATCACGGTGATGACGCGGGCACAGTGGTGTGCGCTGCCGCGATCGGAGCAAGGCCGCGCGGTGGGTTGCGCCGAGTAGAAAAGCGCGTGAGCGGCTTGATGCGCTCGAAAATGCTCAGCGCACTTGCACCAGCGAATCCGACCACGCGCCGATCCAGTCGCCGCCGTCGTCCCACACCCGTACCTGCAACTGGTGGCGCCCGCGGGAAGTGCGCGCCTGCTCGTCCTGACCGTTCCAGCGTTGTGTCGGGGCGCTCTCCACGCGGCTGCCGCGCTGTACGCTGCCGATGCGTTGGCCGTTCACATAGCGCTTGCGGGCGCCATCCGGGCTTTGGGTGATGCGCAGGTATTCGACTGCCGAGTTGTCGAAATCCGATTTGGAGTGAAACGCAAAGCTGGCGGTGTCGCCGTTTTGTACGCGCACTTCGCCAGGGTTGAACTCGAGCTGGTCGACGGCAATCGAGCCGACGGCGCGCGGGCCGCAGCCGATGCCGTATACGGTGAAACCTTCGATAGTTTCAGTGCCGGTTTGTTCGTCCGCAGCGGTGAGCGCGAACACAGCGGGCCTCACGCTGTCGCCCAGAAACGGCGGCAGATCGAAGCGCAGCAGATGGCGGCCGAGCCCGAACTGGTCGAGCCGGTAGGTGACGATTTCGGCGCCGGGCACGCTGATGCGAAGCAGCACACGCCCCGGTTTGTGTTGCGCATAGTCGACCACGATCGGCCAGCCGCTGCGTACCGGTGCGCGGATGCCGAAAGCGCTGGAGTTGAACTGGGTGGGCATTTGCGGCCCGTCGCGCAGCAGTTGCTGCATGCCTTCATGCTCGTCGCGCTGCTCGGTTTTTTCGGTGTTCAGATGCTTGTTGATGGCAAACAGCGCCACCGCGCCGACGATGAGCGCGGGGATGAGCCAGTTGCTGCCGCCGCCTTTCCCGCGACCGTCGTCGTAGCTGTCGTGCGATTGGCCTTTTCCGGCAGCACTGGCTTGCGTCAATGCGCCTGTTGATTGCGCTACTGCGTTCGACGTGTCGGTTGTGCTCAGTGGGTATTGGGGCTGTGACTGCGCCCAAGCCGATGTCGGTGTGAGCGCACACAGCGCAAGGCTGATGATGACGCAAAGCCCACGATGCCATTTTCGGGTAGTCATGATCGGCCTCCCTTACACTGCCTGGCCCTCGATGGCCAGTGCATCGCTACCGGGCGACTTACAGGCAACGCCCTCCATCACTTCGCGCTTGCCGTCGACATAGACAACCTGATCGAAGCGGCGGCATTGCTGGTCGCCCTTGGCGTAGAAGTCGGAAGTGGGCGTAACAGCGAAATCGCGGTTGCTGTCAGCGTTGTGCCAGGTGACGGTTTGGCCACTCGGCGCTTCGTTGATCGTCTCGGCGAGGCGTTTTTTGTCCGCCTCATCCATATATTGGCCGATCATGCGGCCCACGGCGGCGCCGACCAGGGCGCCGATAATCGTGCCGCCGGCGCCACCGTCGCCGACCTGGTGGCCCAGAATGCCGCCGAGAAGACCGCCGATGACGGTGCCGGAGTCGCGTTTGTTGGTGGTTTCACAGCCAGTGCTCACCAGCGTGAAGGCGATGGCAATCGACGAAGCGATGATTCGCGCAGAGGGCAGATGACGCATCTTCAGTACCTCCGTGAGGGAAAGGCGAGGAATGTATTCATCACGCGGTTGCGCGGCGCAACAAGTGAACATCCTTACACTCTCAGTATAGGGTGGGATGGCGCCTGTGTAATTGTGTGGCCAGCGTGCATGCAGCGCAGTGCGGTGCGGCACCCGTCATCCGTGACACAGTGCATTCAGGAGAGACACCATGAGCACGACGATCAGAATCAACTACATCGAGTTTCCCGCGCGGGATTTCGACGTCGTTGAAGCGTTTTACCGGAGCGCCTTTGGCTGGACCTTCACGGACTACGGCGATGACTACCGCGCCTTCAACGACGGACAGCTCGACGGCGGTTTCTACAAAGCGGATCTGC
>CBDTZF010000337.1:0-3228 GCA_965364825.1 uncultured Rhodocyclaceae bacterium
CAGCCCGGTGTAAAACGCGATCTTGCCGCCGGCCATGCACCACGCGTTGAGTTCGTCCGAGCTCAGCACATTGACTTCCCAATTCCAGCGCGCGGCGTCAGGACGGAACACCGGCGTTTGCGCAATCAGGCGTTTCGCGATGGCACGCACCCGCGCCACCTGCTTGCTGTCCTGATTCAGGATGCCCTTCTGGCGCGCCTCGGCCATCACCTGGTCGTACTGTTTGGCCGACGCCTGCTCGACCTCCGCCGCCGACACCAGCATGGATTGCTCGCGCGTCACGCCAACGCTGCCGCTGCCCGTGGTTTGTACCGTCTGGCAGCCAACCACCAACGCCGCCACTGCCACCAGACCAATCGTCCGAATGGTTCTCATCATCATCGAGTTGCTTCTCCCTTTGTACTCTGTCCAGGTGATATTTACGGGTTCAGCGTCAAGCAGGCCGCTCTCGGCAAGGCGCACTGACGCAGGCATAGTGGGCCTATGGCAAGGAAGTGCAACGCGGCCGAGGGCGGCCTGCTTGGCGCCCTTCGGGTCAGCCATAGAGCGACCCATTGCTGCGTTGTTTCCTCTCGACATAGGCCCACTATGGCTTCGAGAAAACGCCTTGCACTGCGCCGCTCCATGGCTGACTGAACCCGTAAATATCACCTGGACAGAGTACTTGTATTTTCCGTCCAGCCGCGCCGGACGATGATCCATCCAATCAACGCGAACAGCGATGCAATGGTGTACGTCCATGCAGGGCCGGCAATATCCCAAGTGTAGCCGCTGACGAGGCCGCCGAGCATGCCACCGACGCCAAAACCGAGGCTGCCGTAGATCGCCTGGCCCCGCACCTGCAGTCTCCCGGGAAACCACTGGTTGATCGCCGCGATCGACGCCGCATGGTAGGCGCCGAAGGTGGCCCCGTGCAGCACCTGCGCCACCAGCAGCACGGCCAGCGAGTCCACGCCCCAACCAATCATCAGGAAGCGAAGCACCGCGCAACCATAAGCCACCAGCAGAATCCGGCGCAGCGAAAAACGCGCCGCCAGCCACGGCATCGCCATGAATACCGCGATCTCGGCCAACACGCCGAGCGTCCACATCCAGCCGACGACGGCTTTGGAGTATCCCGCGTCAACCAGATAGATCGAAAAGAACACATATAGCGCGCCATGCGCCGCCGACATCAGTACGCTGCCCGCCAGCACACCGCGCACTTCGCGCCGCGCCAGCACCGACATCAGCCCCGGCGCGTCATGCACATGCGGGTGGGCGCGTCCCTCGGGCAGGACGAACGACACCATTGCAATGCCACCGAGCATCAGCACCGCCATCCACAAAAGATTATCCACCGGCAGGCGGTTGAGCACATAGCCGACGCCGAGTACCACCACGATAAAACCGACCGACCCCCACAGGCGAATGCGGCCGTACAGATGATTGCGCCCGTCCAGATGCACAAAGGTCAGACTTTCGACCAGCGGCATCGCCGCACTCCAGAAAAACGCCATCACCGCCATGCCGGCGAAAATGCCCTCGAAACTCGTCGTGTAAAAGAAAATCGCGAACCCCGCCAGCGACGCCAGCGCCGATGCGCGCACGATCGGCACACGCACTCCGAGGCGGTCGGCAAGCCAGCCCCACAGCGCCGGCGCGACGATGCGCATCACCTGCATCAATGACATCAGAATGGCGATGTCGATGGCCGAAAAGCGCAGCGATTGCAGGTAGAGCGAGAAGTACGGCGTAAAGGCGCCAACGAAGGCGAAATAGAAAAAGTAGTAGCCCGAAAGGCGCCAGTACGGAAGCATGGCGCGCATTGTACAGACCGCGTGACGCCCGGCCAGGCGATAAAAAAGGGCGCCATCGGGCGCCCTTTTAGCAACGTTCCGACCGCATTCAGGCCGGCTTGAATCGCTGCAACATACCGAATAACTCGTCTTTGAGCTTCAGGCGTTCTTTCTTGAGGTCTTCCAGTTCCGGGTCAGTCGCCACTTCGGCTTCGACCTCGATACGCACCACATGACGATTGACTTCATGGTAGCGATCGAAAAGCCGCAGAAAATGGCCATCCGATACTTTTAGCGAGTGAATCGCCGAATCGAACTCGGGGAACTCGTGGTGCAGATCGTGGGCTTTCAATTGCATGGGCATCTCCCTTTTCACGGTTTGTTGAATATGGATTCAGCTTATCGCCGAGCCACGCGTCAGCGATTGACACGCGTCAATCCTTGACCCGGCGCTCCACCGGCGGCGGCACCGGCTGCGCACCCTCCGGCGCCAGGCCGGCGATGCGCGGCGTATCGCAGACGACATCGGCATTCTGCGCGCGATGGCGGAGCGCATGATCGATCAGCACGATGGCGAGCATCGCCTCGGCAATCGGCGTCGCGCGAATGCCCACACAGGGGTCGTGCCGGCCGTGCGTATTGACGATCACCGGCGCGCCGGATTTGTCGATCGAGCGGCGGTCGAGACGAATGCTCGAGGTCGGCTTGATCGCCACGCTGACCAGCACGTCCTGCCCCGTCGAAATGCCGCCCAGCACGCCACCCGCATGATTACTGAGAAAACCCTGCGGCGTTAATTCGTCCGAGTGTTCGGTGCCGCGCTGCGCCACCGAAGCGAACCCAGCGCCGATCTCCACGCCTTTCACCGCATTGATGTTCATCATCGCGTGGGCTATGTCGGCGTCGAGCCGGTCATACACCGGTTCGCCCCACCCCACCGGCACACCCGTGGCGACCACGTTGATGCGTGCGCCGACCGAATCGCCCGACTTGCGTAAATCGTCCATGTAGGCGACCAGCTCCGGCAGCATGTCAGCGTTGGGTGCGAAGAACGCATTGCCCTCCACGTCCAGATCTTCCCACGCGTGAAACGGAATCTCGATCGGCCCGAGTTGCGCCATGTAACCGCGAATCACGATGCCGTAACGCACCTTCAGCCACTTGCGCGCAATCGCGCCCGCCGCCACCCGCACCGCCGTCTCGCGCGCCGAGGAACGCCCGCCGCCGCGGTAATCTCGAATCCCGTATTTGTGCAGATACGAGTAGTCGGCATGACCGGGCCGGAAGGTGTTCGCAATGTTTGAGTAATCCTTGCTGCGCTGATCCTGATTGCGAATCAGCAACGCGATCGGCGCGCCGGTGGTCAGCCCCTCGAACACCCCCGACAGAATTTCCACCGTATCCGGCTCACGCCGCTGCGTCACATGCCGCGACGTACCGGGTTTGCGCA
>CBDTZF010000338.1:0-3221 GCA_965364825.1 uncultured Rhodocyclaceae bacterium
GCGGGTGGCACCGGCGGCGGCGAGTGCGCCCAGCAGGCGACGTGCGCGCGACGGACGGCCGCCCTCGGCCAGCGCGGCGTGACCCGCAGGTGTGAGCGTCAGCAACGGGTCGTCGTCGCGGTTGTCGATCTCACTCGTGCGGCGCAGATCGGGGGGCAGTGCCAGCGCGATCACTTCGCCAGGCGGCGCGTGATAGTAATCGGTAACAAAAGCGGTCAGCGCGAGCCAGTCGGCCGGCAGCGCGGGCAGCTCGCGCAGGACGTGATCGACCGGTTTGAGACGCGCTTTCGGGACGTCGCTGTGGTCGGTCAGCGCGACGATGACACCGGTTTCAACGCGCCGCCCAAAGTTCACCCTGACGCACCGGCCGACATCCGACTCCACCGCAGAATCACATGAATAATCAAAGAGTTGCGGGAGAGGAACGGGAAGTGCGACGCGGACGATAGGCATCATTGAAGCCGTGCGTTTGATCCAACAAGTAATGAAATCAGTGGCTTATGTAGAACATTCAATGTGAATCGTCGAAAAAACGACTAAACCATTGCCACTAAACCGTAATCCGCCTTGCGCGCATTTTCTGTGGATAACTTTGTGGGAAAGTTGCCGAACAAGCCATAAAAATGGCGATTCATCAACACCTTAGCGCTCCCGCCCTTCATTTACGCATCAATAAAATCGATTAAATACAATGCGTTATATAGCGCGCCTGTCGATGCTGAGCGGGCTGTGCGCCGCTTTCAAAAAAAACGCGCCGTGTGCATAAGTCAACCCCAGGCAGGCGAAAAAAGTGTAATCGGAACGCCTCGGCGCGACGAACGGCACCCGCAAGCGTTGGCGTTAGTTGCGTGCTTGTTTGAGGGCGCGGCTGTGGCTGTGTACGGTGTCCACGAGCACATTGACATGGTCGGGTGGCGTGAACTGCGAGATACCGTGACCCAGATTGAAAACATGACCCGGATACGGCCCGAAAGCGTCCAGTATGCGGCGGGTTTCGGTCGCGATGGTGTCGGGCGTGCCGAATAGGATTGAAGGGTCGAGGTTACCTTGCAACGCGACGCGCTCGCCGATGCGCCGGCGCGCCTCGCCGATGTCAATCGTCCAGTCGAGGCCGACGGCGTCGCAGCCGCTGTCGGCAATCGATTCGAGCCACAGTCCGCCGCCTTTGGTGAACACGATGTTGGGCACGCGGCGGCCGTCGGCTTCCCGGGTCAGCCCGGCAACGATCCTTTCGATGTAGCCCAGCGAAAATTCACGATAGGCGGCATGTGACAGTACGCCACCCCATGAGTCGAAGATCATCACCGCCTGCGCGCCGGCGGCAATCTGTGCGTTGAGGTAAGCGATGACGGCGTCGGTGGTGACGTCGAGAATGTGGTGTAGCAGTTCCGGGCGCGAGTAGGCGAGCGTCTTGATCTGTCGGTAGTCGCTCGAGGCGCCGCCTTCGATCATATAGCAGGCGAGTGTCCACGGGCTGCCGGAGAAGCCGATCAGCGGCACGCGGCCGTTGAGGGCGCGGCGAATTTCGGCCACCGCGTCGACCACGTAGCGCAGTTCGCCGTGCGGATCGGGCGCGCGCAATGCGCGGATGTCAGCCTCGTCGCGCAGCGGGCGCTCGAAACGCGGGCCTTCGCCGTCGACAAAGTACAGGCCAAGGCCCATTGCGTCGGGCACGGTGAGAATGTCGGAGAACAGGATGGCGGCGTCGAGATCGTAGCGCTCGAGTGGCTGCAGCGTGACTTCGCAGGCCATCGCCGGGCTCTTGCACAACTGCATGAAGCTGCCCGCGCGCGCGCGCGTGGCGCGATATTCGTCGAGGTAGCGGCCGGCCTGGCGCATCAGCCACAACGGCGTGTAGTCAGTGGGCTGGCGCGACAGCGCGCGCAGGAAGGTGTCATTGCGCAAGGGGCTCACGGAGGGTCCTTGTTCGGGCGTATGGCGAAGAAGAGACGGATTATCCTGTTTTTGAGGCCATGCCGACACCCGGTGCGGTCAACTCTGCGATATCAACGCCGCCAGAATGCGGGTGTCATGACGACCAGCAAGGTAAATATTTCAAGTCGCCCGAGGATCATGGCGAAAGAGCATACCCAGGTCTGGTAATCACTCAGCACGGCGTAGGTGCTGCTCGGCCCGACGGCGTTGAGGCCGGGCCCGGTGTTGTTGAGGCAGGCGACAATCGCCGAGAAGGCGGTGATCAGCTCGAGGCCGCTGGCGGCGAGCAGCAGGGTGAGCACAACGATGCTGACCATGTAGACGAAGCTGAAGGCCAGCACCGCCTGGAGGATCTTGTCTGGGACGCCCCTCTTGCCGATCTTGACCAGACGGACGGCGGCAGGATGCAGCGCGTGCTCGACTTCGCGATAAAGCTGCTTGTACAGAATCATCGCGCGCAACATTTTGATGCCGCCGCCGGTCGATCCGGAACACGCCGCAAAGCTGCTCAGAAACAGGATCCACAATTGGGCGAACATTGGCCAGTGCGTGTAGTCGGTGGTCGTCAGCCCGAGCGAGGTGGCCATCGAGACGACCTGAAAGGCGACGATGCGAAGGGTTGTCGGCAGATCTTCGTGCGCGGACTGGGTGAACAGGAAGGCGGTCAGCAGGATGATGCTGCCGGCCAGCACGAGGAAGAAGTAGCGTAGCTCGGGGTCGCGCCGGTACGGCGTTAGACTGCGCCGCGTGAGCGCCAGATAGTGTGTGGCGTAGTTGAGCCCGGCGGCACACGCAAAAACGATCGTGACAACTTCGATCGGAATGCTGTGAAAGCCGCCGAGCGATGCGTCGGTGGTCGAGAAACCACCCAGTCCCATGATCGAAAAAGCGTGGATGAGGGCGTTCCAGCCGTCCATTCCGGCCAGCCACAGGGCGATGCCGCAGGCCACGGTGAGCAGTGCATAGGTGCCCCACAGACCTTTGGCGGTTTCTGCAATGCGCGGCGTCAATGAGGCTTCCTTCATCGGGCCCGGAACTTCTGCCTTGATGATCTGGCGCCCGCCAATGCCAAGCAGGGGCAGGATCGCCACCACCAGCACGATCACCCCCATGCCGCCGACCCAGTGCAGGAAGCAACGCCACAGATTGATCGACACCGGCAACGCGTCGAGGCCGGTCAGTATGGTGGCGCCGGTCGTAGTGAGTCCCGAGGCGGCTTCGAAGTAAGCATCGGTTATCGTCAGTTCGGGCAGATAGAGCAACAACGGCAGCATGGCGAACAGGGG
>CBDTZF010000339.1:0-3205 GCA_965364825.1 uncultured Rhodocyclaceae bacterium
TTGCCCCGCTTTCCGGCGGCGCCACAAACACGCCGAACTCCTCGCTGGCATCCAGTATCCAGCGGTAGAGATAGTCGGCGAAGCTGCGCCGGATGACGAGTTCCCAGCGATCTTCGGCCACACGGCGAATGATCGCGGCGCCCTTGGTGAACACCGTGCTGACGCCTTTGCCGACCGGGAAGTGATCCGGGTGCACGTCGTAGTGCGTCGACTTCATCAACACCTCGCGTGCGGAAGGACCGCTCAACTCGAGCACGGTCTGCCCGCCGCTCACGTTCATCACCGCAAAATGGCCCTCGAGGCGATCGCGCAAAGCCACTTCGGCCTCGTACTCCCGCCCGCCGGGAACGATGATCAGCCACTCGTCCGGCGACATCCACTGGATGCTGACGCCATTCGCTTCATCGATCGATATAGGGCCGAATTTTATTGGCAGCGGCACGCCGAGCGCGTTTTCGACACCCTGGCAGAAAGCCGCATCGGCGACATTCCCGCGCAGGATCAGGTGACCGAGGAATTGCCGCTCGGTCACCACCACGCCGGCGTTTTGCGCCGACGAGAGCTTGGCCGTGGGGCGGCTCAGCGCCAGCGGCGACTCCGATTTGATCGCCACCTTCGGGTTGAGATCCAGCATCTCTGCATTAGACATTTTGACGCGCTCCTTTCGGATCGTAGAACACAGGGCTGACGATTTCCGCCGCATGGACCTTGCCGTCCGCCATTGGCAGGTAGACCGTCTCCCCCATGCGCTGGCTGCCGCCCTTGACCACCGCCAATGCGATGGAGTGACCCAGGTTCGGGCTGAAGTAACTGGAGGTTACATGCCCATACATCGGCATCGGAATGCGCAATTCCTTCTCCAGCGTGATCTGCGCGCCTTCGTCCAGCACGACCTTGGGATCGACCGGCTTCAAGCCAACCAATTGTTTGCGGTCGGTGCGCTTGGTGTCGGGGCGTGACAGTGCACGCTTGCCGATCCACTGGAAGGGCTTGTTGTAGCCAACGCACCACTGCATCCCGAGGTCTTCAGGCGTCACCGAGCCATCGGTCTCCTGACCGACGATGATGAAGCCTTTTTCGGCACGCAGCACGTGCATGGTTTCGGTGCCGTAGGGGGTCAATTTGTACTTCTCGCCCTTTTCGAACAACGCTTTCCAGACGTGCATCGCATGGTTTGCCTGGACGTTGATTTCGTACGACAGCTCACCCGTGAAGGAAATACGGAAGATCCGTGCCGGCACGCCGGCCACCGTCGCTTCACGCCAGTCCATGAAGCCGAATGCTTCGTTGGAGAGGTCGATGTCGGTCAACTCGGCTAGCAACTTGCGCGAATTGGGTCCGTTGATCGCCATCGCCGCCCAGTGGTCGGTCACCGAGTTGAAGTAAACCTCGAGTTCCGGCCATTCGGTCTGGTGCCACAGCTCCAGCCAGTCCAGCACGCCCGCGGCGCCGCCGGTGGTGGTGGTCATGTGGAAGTGCGTATCGGTCAGGCAGGCGGTCACGCCATCATCCATGATCATGCCGTCGTCTTTGCACATGAGACCGTAGCGGCACTTGCCGACCGTGAGCTTGGCCCACGGGTTGGTGTACAGGCGGCCGAGAAACTCGCGCGCGTCCTTGCCCTGGATTTCGATCTTGCCCAGCGTGGAGGCATCGAGAATGCCGACGCTGTCGCGCACCGCCTTCGACTCACGTTGCACCGCATCGTGCATGCTCTCGCCCGCTTTCGGGAAATACCACGCGCGCTTCCACTGGCCGACGTCCTCGAATTTCGCCCCATGCTCGACGTGCCAGGCTTGCATCGGGGTGTAGCGGATTGGATCGAAAAACTCACCGCAGTGACGGCCGCCGATCGCTCCATAAGTGATCGGCGTGTAGTTGGGGCGGAACACCGTGGTCCCGGTGTCGGGGATGGTCTGCTTCAGGACACGCGCAACGATGGCCATGCCGTTGATATTGCCGAGCTTGCCCTGATCGGTGCCGAAACCCATTGCCGTGTAACGCTTGACGTGCTCGATCGATTCGAAACCCTCGCGCGTGGCCAGTTCGATACCGCCCGCAACGACATCGTTCTGCTGGTCGACGAACTGCTTGGGTGCGCGCATCGGCGGCTTGGTGTGCGGCACGTGGAACAAAGCCATCGCTTCGCCTTCCTGTACTCGCTTGACGACAGGCAGCGTCACGCTGCCGGACTCGAAACCGGCACTGAGGGCCGCGCCGGTACCCGCTTCGATACCGTCGGCCAGGCATTCGCCGAGCGACCAACGGCCAAGCGCACCACCGACCGGCGTCATGCCCTTCACCTCAGGCGGCACGAAGCCGATGATGTCGTCACGCCACACCGGACGCCCGCCGGTGTGCGACGCCAGGTGCACCACCGGGCTGTAGCCGCCCGACGTTGCGATGGTGTCGCAAGCAATTTCCTCGACGTTGCCACGGACGCTGAAACCGGCCACATCGATACCCGACACCAGCGCACCGGTGACGCGCTTGTTGCCGCGTGACTCGATCACCGCGCTGCCGGTGACGATGCGAATCTTCTTTTCGCGGGCTGCAGCCACTAGATCGCCGTCAGGCTTCTCACGCGAATCGACGATTGCCACCACCTCACGCCCGGCGTCATGCCAGTCGAGCGCCACGCGATAGGCGTGGTCGTTGCTGGTCGACAACACCAGCCGCTGCCCCGGCACCACGCCGTAACGGCGGATATAGGTTGAAACCGCACCGGCAACCATGTTGCCCGGCACATCGTTGTTGGCGTAGACCAGCGGCCGCTCGTGCGTGCCGGTGGCGAGAACCACATGCGTCGCACGGATGCGATGCATGCGCGCCCGCGCCTGGCGATGACCATTTGCTTTCGGCGCAAGGTCAGCCAGATGCTCGGTGCGTCGCTCGTGCAAGGTGACGAAGTTATAGTCGTGATAGCCGTTTGCGGTGGTGCGCGGCAACAGCAGCACATTGGGGAGGCCGGCCAGCTCTGACAGCACACCCGCCAACCAGTCGGCGGCGGGACGGCCGTCAATCTGCTCACGTGAATCGAGCAGCGATCCACCCATCTCTTCCTGCTCGTCAACCACGATCACGCGCGCGCCGCTGCGCCCGGCCGCCACCGCAGCCGCCAGACCGGCCGGGCCGGCACCGATCACCAGTACTTCGCAGTGACGGTTCATGTGGTCATAGATGTCCGGATCGGGCTCTTTCGGAC
>CBDTZF010000340.1:0-3204 GCA_965364825.1 uncultured Rhodocyclaceae bacterium
GCCATTGCCCAGATGAAAACGCGCCACCGGGTCGTAGGGGACGCCATTGCGTTTGGCGTGGCACAAATAGCGCGCCGCGAGGCGAGTGAGCGGCGCCTTGAGCGCGGCGGCCAGCGCGGCATCTTCGGTCCACTCGGTGTTGCCCTCGACAATGCGGCCAAGGCGCGCCGCCGCGGCGTTGTCGATATCGTGCGCGGCGAGTTTCTTCCACTCCGCGTCGGTGATCGCCTCGTCGAGCGCTGCGGGATTTTTCGCCACCCAGCGGCGCAGCCCGGGAATCGGTGAGAGCGTGGCGAAGCGTTTGAGACCAGGCAGGTCGTGCTTGAGGTCGTCCACCACGCGCTTGAGCAGGAAGTTGCCGAAGGAGACGCCGCGCAGCCCGACTTGCGAGGCGCTGATCGAATAGAAAATGGCGGTGTTGGCGCGCGCCGGATCGGTCACCGGTGCGAGTTCGTCGAGCAGTTGCTGCACATCACCGGCCAGTTCGTCGACCAGCGCGACTTCGACAAAGATAAGTGGTTCGAGCGGCATGCGCGGGTGGAAAAACGCATAGCAGCGGCGGTCAGCATCGAGCCGGTTCTTGAGATCCTGCCACGAGCGGATCGCGTGCACCGCTTCGTACTGCACCAGCTTTTCGAGCAGTACCGCCGGCGATTCCCAAGTGATGCGCCGAAGTTCGAGGAAGCCGACGTCGAACCAGGCGTTGAGGCGCCCCTCCAACTCACGGTCGAGCGCCTTGAGTTCGGGGTCGTCCTTAAGAAAGCGCAGCAGATCGGCGCGCAGATCGACGAGAAACTTCACCCCCTGCGGAATGGCGTTGAACTGGGTGAGGATGCGGATGCGGCGTGAGCGCATGGCGCCGCGCAAAGCCGCTTCCGCATCCCACTGGGCAGAGGTGCCGACCTTGGCTTGATAGGCGTCGTGGGCGTGTTTGACACGCTCCGGATCGGGGCCGAATTCGAGCGCGATCATGCGCAGGAAGGCGTGGCGTCCGTCGTCTTCGAGTGCCAGGTAGGTGTGCGCCAACCGCTCGGCGCGCTGGCGCGTGGACACCTCACCACCGGTGACTTCGGCGCAGTCATTGAGCTGCGTGCGAATACGCTCCAGATCGGTGGCTTCGAGATGCGCCTGCTCCTTGCCACCCCAGGAGATGATGTCGCGCATGCGCAACAGGCTGCGTGAAACGATGTTGGACATGATTGAAACCTCGTCCGCTCTGACGTTCCGAGTATGCGTCAGCCGCGGCGATACGACCACACCAACAGCCATCCGCCGACCAGCACCATCGGCACACACAACCACTGCGCAGTGGACAGTCCGCCGCCCAGTGCGCTGAAAATACCGGGGTCGGGCGTGCGGAAAAATTCAGCGATGAAGCGCAGCACGCCGTAGCCGATGAGGAACATCGCCGACACTGCGCGCAGCGGCCGCGGGCGGGCTGAGAACCACCACAGCAGCGCGAACAGCAGCACGCCTTCGCCGGCCACCTGGTAAAGCTGCGAGGGGTGGCGCGGCAGGGCGTCGACATGCGGAAAAACCATCGCCCAAGGTAGGTCGGCGCTTGCTACGCGTCCCCAAAGTTCACCGTTAATGAAGTTGCCGATGCGCCCCGCGGCCAGCCCGAGCGGTACCAATGGTGCAATGAAATCGGTGATCTGCCAGAAGCCCTTGCCATGTTTTTTCCCATACAGCCACATCGCGAACAGCACGCCCAGAAAACCGCCGTGAAAGCTCATGCCGCCTTTCCAGATGGCGAGCAATTCGGTCGGGTGGTCGAAGTAATAACCGGGTTGGTAAAACAGGATCTCGCCGAGGCGCCCGCCAATAATCACGCCGAGCACGCCAAAGAACAGCAGGTCGTCGAGCTGTTCCTGCGTCCAGCCGGTATCCGGGCGGCGGCGCAAGTGGAGGCGGCCAAGCACCATGAACAGCACAAAGGCGACGAGATACATGATGCCGTACCAATGCACCGAGAGCGGGCCGAGGGTGAAAGCGACAGGATCTATATTTGGGTAGGTGAGCATAAAAAAATGGGCTTGGTTTAGTGCTGCACGTAGAAGAGAGCATCTGCTCAGCGTGACAAACCTGAGTGTAGCGGTATCGCCAGGACCTACGGGATATCCGGCGCCGGAGGCCGAGCTGGGTACCGGCCTTCGCCGGTACGACGGCGGGGGCGCCCCCACCGCTCGCCGAAACCCCGCACCCTCGTCATTCCGGCGCAGGCCGGAATCCAGAACCCACCGCGCCAGTGACCATGTTGTCGCAACGGAAGAAGTCCTATCGAGTGGCTTGTCGCTAACCTTCCAAACAGATCGGGTACCGGCCTTCGCCGGTACGACGGCGGGGGTGCCCCAACCGCTCGCCGAAACCCCGCACCCTCGTCATTCCGGCGCAGGCCGGAATCCAGAACCCACCGCGCCAGTGACCATGTTGTCGCAACGGCAGAAGTCCTTCCGCGTGGCTTGTCGCTAAACTTCCAAACAGGTCGTAACACTACACCAGGCGTATTTCAGCGGTCCGTCGAGTTGCGTTCTAATCTTCGCCCAGGCTGCGCTTGAGCGCATCGAGTTCGCTGCGTAGCGCGGCCACTTCGTTTTCAAGCACCTCGACCCGCGCGCCGAGACCGCCGCTGCTGGTCGGCGAGCCGATGTTCGCCATCGCCGCCTCCACGTCGACCTCGCCACACATCAGGTGGGCGTAGCGCGCCTCCTTGGTGCCCGGCGCGCGCGGCAGCAAGACCACCATCGGCGGGTACTTTTCGCCCAGATGTTCGAGCACCGACTGCACCGCCGCGATGTCGTCGAAGCGATGCATGCGTTCAGCGCGCTGGCGCAGTTCCCCGGGCGTTTGCGCGCCGCGCAACATGAGCAGTGCGATCACCGCCTGCTCGGCGGGCGGCAGCGAGTGGCGCAGGCGGATGAGGTGTTCGTATTTGACCACGCGCGCGCCCTCGCGTCGCCCGATCAGGCCGCGCCCGTGCAGGCTGTCGATGGCCTCGCTCACCTCGCTCTCGCCCAGACTCATGACCGGCTCGCGGCCGGTGAGCTGATTGCAGCCGTTGGTGATCGCGTTGAGGCTCAGCGGGTACTGGTCGGGCGTGGTGTAACTTTTCTCGATGAGCACGCCGAGCACGCGCGCCTCGATCGGGCTGAGGTCGAACTCGTCGCTGGTGTCATCTGAAGTCATGGCCGCATCCCGCAGGGT
>CBDTZF010000341.1:0-3198 GCA_965364825.1 uncultured Rhodocyclaceae bacterium
GGCCGTAGCGGGGTCGTCGTTACGCGTAGACAAAGCGCGCGCCGAGGCAAAGCCGCCAATGGCCAATGGCGAGATCGTCGATTCGGCGCCCCCTGCAACCATGACATCGACATCGCCGTATTGAATCATGCGTGAGGCCTCGCCGATGCAGTGCGTCGCAGTCGTGCACGCCGTCACCATCGCCAGACAAGGCCCCTTAAATCCGTAAATAATGGACAGATGGCCGGCAACCATGTTGATGATCGAGCCGGGAATGAAAAACGGTGAAATCTTGCGGTGGCCGCCGGCGAGATAGTCGTCGTGGGTCGCCTCGATCAATGGCAATCCACCCATGCCGGAACCGATATTTACGCCAATTCGCTCGGCATCGTCACCGGCGGTTTCGATACCGGCGTCCTTAACCGCCTGAATGCCGGCCGCCAGCCCAAAGTGAATAAACGTGTCCATTCGGCGTGCATCTTTTGGCGAAAGATACTGCTTCACGTCGAAATTCCGCACTTCACCCGCGATACGCACAGGAAAGCTCGAAGCGTCAAAACGCGTAATTTCCGAAATACCGGAGCGGCCATTGACGATGTTGTCCCAGGCCTCCGAAACGGAATTCCCAACGGGGGAAACAATTCCCAGGCCGGTGATTACAACTCTGCGACGTGCCAATGCCCGCTCCGGTAGTTGTGAATTACTTGTTCAGGTGTGCAGTGACGTAATCCATCGCCTGCTGCACGGTTGTGATTTTCTCGGCTTCTTCGTCGGGAATCTCGCACTCAAACTCTTCTTCGAGCGCCATCACGAGTTCCACGGTGTCCAGCGAATCAGCGCCCAGATCGTCCACGAACGAAGATTCGTTCTTGATTTCCGACTCGTTTACACCGAGTTGCTCCGCGACGATTTTCTTGACGCGTTGTTCGATGTTCTCCATGAAAAACTCCTTCCCTGATATGCGGGTGTGTGGGTGAAAGCGGGCGTATTCTACCAAAAAGCTTTGTGCACGCGGGATCGTTGTTTATTTACACCATGTACATGCCGCCATTGACATGCAGTGTCGATCCGGTGACATAAGACGCCGCGGGCGAGGCAAGAAACGCAACTGCCGCAGCGATTTCTTCGGGCGTGCCGAGTCGTCCGACGGCGATCTGGCTCACCAGTGCGTCACGCGCCGTATCCGGCAGTTCACGTGTCATGTCGGTGTCGATGAATCCGGGTGCTACGCAGTTGACCGTGATATTCCGGCTTCCCAACTCGCGGGCCAACGCGCGTGCCATGCCGGCCACGCCGGCCTTGGCGGCAGCGTAGTTCGCCTGGCCGGGATTGCCAGAACTGGCAACCACCGAAGTAATATTGACGATGCGCCCGTGACGGGCTTTCATCATGCCGCGCATGACCAAGCGTGACATACGATAGACCGCTTTCAGATTCGTCTCCATGACCGCATCCCACTCGTCGTCTTTCATGCGCATGGCGAGGTTGTCGCGGGTGATGCCGGCGTTATTGACGAGAATGGAAACCGGCCCAAAGTCTTTTTCGACGGCCGCAACCACGGCCCGGCATGCTTCGGCATCGGTCACATCGAGTACCATCCCGCATCCCTTGAATCCCCCCTCGGCAAGCGCCTCACCGATTCGGGTCGCGCCGCTTTCGGACGTCGCCGTACCGACCACAACTGCGCCCTGACGCGCCAGTTCGAGTGCCGTTGCATGTCCGATCCCGCGCGTCGCGCCTGTGACCAAAGCCACCTGCCCTTCGAGCACTGCACTCATTCCGTTCCTCCCAACTGCGCGATCCACTCCTCGACCGACGCCGTATCGACGATTGCGCCGCCAGTCACATTGCGATCGATCCGCTTGGTCAATCCAGCGAGGACTTTACCCGGTCCACATTCGACCACGGCCTTCACGTCACGGCGCGCCATGGCCTCAATCGTTTCGATCCAGCGTACCGGCGAATTTGCCTGACGCACCAACGCGTCGCGGATAGCATCCGCGCTTTCACACACCGCCACGTCCACATTGTTGATGACGGGAATCGACGGAGTCTTGATTTCGATTTGCGCCAGGCGAGTGGCGAGTTGTTCCGCCGCAGGCGTCATGAGCGCACAGTGGAACGGCGCACTGACTGGAAGCAGAACGGCACGTTTCGCACCACGTGCTTTTGCCTCGACCATCGCGCGTTCCACAGCCGCGCTGGCCCCGGCGATCACGATCTGTCCCGGTGCATTGAGGTTGGCAGCCGAGACCACTTCACCCCGAGCGACCGCGTTGCACACATCGATCACAACGTCGGCATCGAGGCCGAGCAGCGCGGCCATAGCGCCTTTTCCGGCGGGCACCGCATCCTGCATCGCCGCAGCGCGAAAGCGCACCAGCGGGACAGCGTCGGCAAACGCAATGGCATTCGCCGCCACCAGCGCCGCGTACTCGCCCAGACTGTGACCGGCCATCACGGCCGGTGCCGGGCCGCCGGCCGCGCGCCAGACGCGCCAGCTTGCGACGCCAGCGGTCAGCATCAGCGGCTGGGTGTTGACGGTTTGCGCGAGCAACTCAGCCGGCCCCTGGTTGACCATTGCCCAAAGATCCTCGCCCAGCGCTGACGACGCTTCGTCAAACGTCTGACGAACGACATCGCTTTCGCCGAAACCGTCCATCATGCCGACTGATTGCGACCCCTGCCCCGGAAATACGAGTGCAAACTTCATTAATTCTCCCGTTGCGGAACTCAGTACTCGACGAGCACCGCGCCCCAGGTAAATCCACCCCCCACGCCTTCGAGCACGAGCTTCTGGCCGCGCTTGATTCGGCCGTCACGCACCGCGACATCAAGTGCCAGCGGTATCGATGCGGCCGACGTATTGCCGTGCTCGGCGACAGTCGCGATCACTTTTTCCATTGGCAATCCCATCCGCTTTGCTGTCGATTGGATAATCCGGATGTTTGCCTGATGGGGAATCAGCCAGTCGACATCATCGACGGAAACCTGAGCAACATCGAGCACCTCATTTGCCACATCCGCCAGCACGCGAACCGCAAATTTAAACACCGCCTGACCGTCCATGCGCAGAAACGGGTCACCGAGCACGCGGCCGGAGGCCACCGTTCCCGGTACACATAGGATCGGGTGATGTGAGCCATCGGCGTGTAGCGCCGACGACAAAATTCCTGGGGTGTCTGCCGCGTCGAGTACGATCGCGCCGGCGCCATCGCC
>CBDTZF010000342.1:0-3196 GCA_965364825.1 uncultured Rhodocyclaceae bacterium
TCGATCACGGCAATGCGCGGCCGTGCTTGGGCGAGCGTGGCGAGAATCGCTTCAAGGCCGATCTCCGGCAGCAACTGCAAGCCGTCGGTGTCGAGTTGCAAACGTCGCGCACGCAGTGCCACCTGTTCGGCCGATTCCTCACCGCTCACGTACACCACAGAGTGCTGGCGCGCGAGCACCGACAGCGCCTGCAGCAACAAGGTCGATTTCCCGATCCCCGGATCGCCGCCGATCAGCACCACCCCACCCGTCACCAGGCCGCCGCCGAGCACGCGGTCGAACTCACCGATACCGGTGGGAATGCGCGGCGTCTCCGTCGGCGCAATGTCGGATAGTGCCGTCAGTCCGCTTGTGACACCTGAGAGGGCAGCAAAGCGCCGCGCGACGCCGACCGACTCGGGCGCGGTTTCGACGATCGTATTCCACTGATTGCATTGCGGGCACTGACCCTGCCAGCGCGGGGTTTGTCCACCGCATTCGGTACAGGTGTACGTGCTGCGCGGTTTCGCTTTGGTGGCCATCAATTCAGCGTTGTTCGCGCTGCACGAGCATCTTTTCAGCAAATTCGGCGAATGTGGTGATCAAGCGCGAGCGGAATTTGTCCTTTGGAAAGATAACTTCCAGCGGTGTGAACAGCGGCGGCGACAGCGGAATCGCGACTAGGCGGCCCTCGCGCACATCGCGCAGCGTGGACGTGTGCGTGGCGATTGCAAAACCGTGGCCCTCGGCGGCCATCTGCTTGACCGCGGCAAGGCTGCCCAACTCGGCGGCGACGATGAGATCGTCCAGGCTGATCCCTGCGTCGACGAAGTATTTATCAGCGAGTTCACGAATCGCATTGCCCGGCTCGCGGGTAATGAATGCGTGCGGCAGCAGATCGGCGGCGTTCAACACCTCCGACGCAGCCAGCGGGTGATCGGGGCGACAGATCACCTCGAGCGCATCCTGCCCTGCGGCCCGTCGCTCGAGCGAGGGGTGTTTGGTCACAATCTCGATCAAGCCCAGATCGAGATCGCGATTGGCCACCTGATCGACGATGCGCATCGAATTGCCTACCGACACTCGCGGCACCACGCAGGGGTAGGCGCGCTTGAACCCTTCGACGATGTAAGGCAGCCAGTAGGCTGCGATCGTCGTGCTGGTGCCGATGTTCAGCGTGCCGGAGAGCTCGTCGGTGAGTTCGGCAACGCGCGATTCCATCTCATCGTTCAAGCCGAGAATGCGTTCCGCGTAGTTGGCAACAATTTCGCCGGCTGGCGTCAGCGTCACACTGCCGCGACCGCGCTCGAGCAGGCGCGTGTTGAAGTGTTCCTCCAGCTGCTTGATCTGGAAGGTGACCGCCGGCTGGGTCATGAAAAGGCGCGCCGCAGCACGAGTGAACGATCCGTGTTTGATGACGGCGTGAAATACCTGCAAGCGGCGGTCGGCCATGATTGAACCCGGGTTGAAATAAGTCTGGTTTATCGCCCGGCCATTTCAACACAAAAAAAAGCGCTGCGGTGCACCACGAACGCCCGCGCGGCCGCCCCCCGCAATAATCCGTTGCACTTCATGGTATAAACCGGCCTTCCGCTTCGTTAAACCTGAAAGTGGCAGTTGACCGCTTGTCGGCGTTGGTAAGTTACTGTGGGTATTGATTACTTGGCCTCCGGCGGCCTTCGCCCGGTGGGTGGGCGCGCTACACACCCGAGTGCACGACTGGCGGGCCGCCTGACGGCGTTGCCTCATTTGGCGACTGAGGTAGCAGGGGCCGCTCCTGCGTCCTCCTCGCGCCTTGTCAGACGGCCCGCCCGCCGCACACACGGTTGCGTCCAACGACCGTTTTCAGGTTAAAGCACCCGGCCCGCCCAGCAATGCCGCTCGGTTTCTACATCATCATGGCGGCACAGTTTTTTTCTGCGCTGGCCGACAATGCCCTGCTGATCGCCTCGATCGCGCTACTGCGTGACATGCAGGCGCCGCAGGAATACGAACCGCTCCTCAAACTGTTTTTCACCGTCTCCTACGTTGCCCTTGCAGCATTCGTTGGCGCCTATGCCGATTCAATGCCCAAGTGGCGTGTCATGCTGATCAGCAACGCCATCAAGATCGTCGGTTGCGCGACCATGTTGTTGGGCGCCCATCCGTTGATCGCCTATGCCATCGTCGGTCTCGGCGCCGCAGCCTATTCGCCGGCCAAGTACGGCATCCTCACCGAATATCTGCCACACCGACTGCTGGTCGTCGCCAATGGCTGGATCGAAGGCTTGACCGTCGGTGCGATCATTCTGGGTACGGTGATCGGTGGCGCCTTGATTCGCGACGATGTATCCGGCGCGCTGCTTGCGTTGAACATCCCCTACATCGACGCGCCGATGGAAATGAGTCTGTTCGTGGTTGGCATCATGTATCTGGTGGCGGCGCTGTTCAACCTGTTCGTCCCCGACACCGGCGTCGACCACAAAGCGCTCAAGAACAATCCGCTCTACCTGCTGCACGACTTCAGTCACTCTCTCAAGCTGCTGTGGCGCGACAAGCTCGGGCAGATTTCACTTGCGGTGACCACGCTGTTCTGGGGCGCCGGCGCGACGCTGCAGTTCATCGTCATCAAGTGGGCCGAACACGCGCTCGACCTCGGACTTTCGAAGGCATCGATGCTGCAGGGCGTCGTCGCCATCGGCGTCGCGCTCGGGGCGGTGCTGGCGGCGCGCCTGATTACCTTGCGCAAATCGGTGCGCGTCATCCCGCTGGGCGTTGCGATGGGGGTAGTTGTGATGACGATGCCACTGGTAGAGAACCAATACGTGGCGATGGCGCTGCTGACAATCATTGGTGCGCTGGCGGGATTTTTCGTCGTACCCATGAATGCGCTGCTGCAACACCGTGGTCACATTCTCATGGGCGCCGGACACTCCATCGCAGTGCAGAATTTCAACGAAAATCTCGCCATTCTGGTGATGACCGGACTATATGCCCTGCTCATCATGTGGGGCGTTTCGATCAACACCGTGGCAACCGTCTTCGGGCTCTTTGTGGCCGGCATGATGCTGTTCATCCGCAGCGTGCACAAGCGTAACCAGCGCGAATTCGACAACGTCGCGCTGCTCGACGATTCACCGCATTGACGTATTTGCCTGCGCGCCTTACAGGATGACCGGCCGGTTGGGCAGCTCGTCCGCATTGTCGTCCGCGCCGGGAAAATTTGCGGCGATGAGCG
>CBDTZF010000343.1:0-3196 GCA_965364825.1 uncultured Rhodocyclaceae bacterium
TGGCCTGATTGAAGAAGATGCGGCCGAAATGGTCGCGATCGGGAAAGACTTCGTCCTGCTTGGGCAAAAAGGCGCCACCCGAATCGACCAGATAGATGCACGGCAAATGGTTCTGCTCGGCAATCTCCTGCGCGCGCAGGTGCTTCTTGACCGTCATCGGATAGTAGGTGCCACCCTTCACGGTGGCGTCGTTGGCAACGATCATGCATTCGTTGCCGCGCACCCGGCCGATGCCGGTGATCACTCCGGCCGAGGGCGCATCGTTGTCATACATGCCGAGCGCGGCGAGCTGGCCGATTTCGAGGAAGGGCGTGCCCGGATCGAGCAGATGATTGAGGCGCTGGCGCGGCAGCAGCTTGCCGCGTCCGACATGCTTGGCGCGCGCGCTCTCGCCACCCCCCAGCGCCACTTTTGCCGCCGTATCGCGAAGGTCGGCGACCAGCGTCTGCATCGCTTCGGCATTGGCGCGGAATTCCTCCGAACGTGTGTTGATTTTTGATTTGATGGTGCTCATATGCGCGTTCTCCCCCGCCTCAGAGTTGTGTTTCGTCGCGAATGCGTCGGCTCGATGCCGGTGCTTGATACGCACCCATGGTGTGCAACAAGCCGTCGATGGTGTCAGCGGTCAGCAGCAGACCGGCGTTTTCAGGTGGCATGAAGGCTTCTTCGACGCAGGCCTGCATCATGTTCACCAGCGGCGCGTAATAGCCGGCCACGTTAAGCAGGCCGATCGGTTTGCGGTGAAAGCCCAGTTGCGCCCAGGTGAGAATTTCGAACAGCTCCTCGAGCGTGCCCAGCCCGCCGGGCATGGCGATAAAGCCGTCGGCCAACTCCGCCATGCGCGCCTTGCGGGTGTGCATCGAGTCCACCACTTCCAGCCGCGTGAGGCCGTTGTGGCCGACTTCCCACTCCACCAGCGCCTGCGGTATGACGCCGATTGCGCTGCCGCCGGCGGCCATGCAGGCATCGGCGGCGACGCCCATCAAGCCCACTTTGCCTCCGCCAAAAACCAGTTCTATATCGCGCTCGGCGAAAGTTCGGCCGAGCGCTTCGGCCGCCGCGGCGTAGGCGCCATTTCGGCCAGGCCGCGAACCGCAGAACACACACAGGCGTTTGAACGTCATTGGCGCTCCCTCAAAAACCGCCGCTGTCGAGCCAGCGCTCGATTTGCGGCAGGCGATCGACACCCCAGAAGGGCTCGCCGTCGATGATGATGAAAGGCGAACCGAACACGCCCGCGGCGATCGCCACCTCGCACGCCGCTTTGAGCCGCGCCTTCACCGCCTCGTCCGCCAACGCGGAACCCAGCGCGGCGCCGTCAACGCCCAGCCCTTGCGCCACTTCGACCACCGCCTGCGGCGCGGAAATATCGGTGCCGTCGATGAAGTAGGCGCGGTACGCGGCCTGCGCGAAGCGACGTGCCAGCGCGGCATCCTGATCGTGCAACCAGTAGAAGGCGCGGGCCGCCGCCTGGGTGGCGATGGGAAAATTCGCCGGCCGATTTAAGGACACGTCGTGAAAACGCGCCGTGCGCGGAATGTCCCGCTCGGCGTATTCGCCCTTGAGCGGCAGCCCCGGCAGCGGTGCGCCGCCTGTCACCTTATAGACCATGCCGAGCAGGATCGGATGCCATTGCACCTCGCGCCCCGCTCGCGCCGCCAATGCGTCGATCTTCTCGCTCATCACGTAGCCATAGGGCGAGGAGAAATCAAAGTAGAAGTCGATCGGATCAGCCATGCTCCGCCTCCCTATAGATGCTTCATGGTGGCCACTTTGAGGCCGGATGCAATGAAGGCGACGCCGGCGCCGATGTTCAGCCAGCGCACCGCGTGCGGACGCGCCTGCAAGGTGCGCTGCAAGCGCGCCGCCAGCGCGCCCATGATCGACATCAGCAGCAAGGTAATCGCCGCGTAGATCAGCCCCAGCAAGAGGATCTGCGCGCCCACATCGCCGAGCGCGGGGCGCGCGAACTGCGGCAGGAAGGCGAGCATGAAGACCGCCACCTTGGGATTAAGCAGATTGGTCAACATGCTGCTGAAAAAAATGCGCCGCAGCGGCAGCCGCGCGGCGCCATGCAGCGGGATCAGGCCATGACGACGGATGGCCTGGATGCCGACCCACACCAGATACACCGCGCCGATCGCGCGCAGCGCAAAAAACAGCGTCTCCGAGGCGGCCACCACCGCCGACAGCCCGGCCGCGACCAGCACCGCGGTGATGACGATACCGAGCGAACAGCCGGCCGCGGCCGCCACCCCTGCGGTTCGACCCTGGCCGAGCGCACGGCCCAGCAGCAACACGCTGTCCGGCCCCGGCGCGAGCGTGAACAGCGCCGCGGCCGGGATGAACAGGATGAGCTGCTGCGGATCGAGCATGTCGGTCGCCCTCGCGTCAGGCCGCCTTCGGCCAAAGGATCATCTGGGTGCAACGGAACAAGGCAATGCTGCGCCCATCAGCGCCATGCACTTCGGCGTCCCACACGTGGGTGGTCTTGCCGGTATGCACCGCGGTGGCGGTGCACTCCAGCTCGCCTTCGGTTTGCGTGCCGAGGAAATTGCACTTGAGCTCGATGGTGGTGAAGTTCTTCGAACCAACGGGCAGATGCGCAATGGTCGCGAAACCGGCCGCGGTATCGGCCAGCGCCACCACCGAGGCGGCATGCAGAAAACCATTGGGCGCCAGCATCTCGGGGCGAATCGTGAAACGTGCGCGCAGCCGCCCGGCTTCGAGTTCGGTGATGGTAAAACCGTACCAGCCGGGCAGACTGCCAGGCATACGTGCGTTGAGCTCCTCGATCGAGGCCTCGGGATTGAGTTTATGCGGTCGCATGGCGCGCTCAGTCCGCCAGCGCACGGCCGATGACCAGACGCTGGATGTCGGAAGCACCCTCGTAGATCTGGCACACGCGCACGTCGCGGTAGATGCGCTCGACCGGAAAATCGGTCACGTAGCCATAGCCGCCATGCACCTGGATCGCGTCGGAGCACACTTTTTCCGCCATTTCGGAGGCAAACAACTTGGCCATCGAGGCTTCCTTGAGGCAGGGCAGGCCGGCATCCTTGAGGCTGGCGGCGTGCCACACCAGTTGGCGCGCGGCTTCGAGCTGGGTCGCCATGTCGGCGAGGCGGAAATTCACCGCCTGATGTTCGAAAATCGGCTTGCCGAAGGTTTCGCGTTCGCGCGCGTAATTCACCGC
>CBDTZF010000344.1:0-3191 GCA_965364825.1 uncultured Rhodocyclaceae bacterium
CGTATAGCCTGGCGGCGGCCGCCTTTTTTCTATTTGGGCTGTATCTGGCTGCCGCTTGGCGTGGCAAAGGCGCGGGGGGGCGTCTGCTTTTTGCCATTGGGTCGAGCGTCGCATGGTGCGCCGCCAGCGCCGCCCTGATTCTGGATGTCTCGTTTGCGGCAACGGCGGCAGTATTGCTTTCGATTGTCCGGGATGCATCCTGGTTGTGGTTCATTATCGGCCTGATCAGCCAGATCGATGGTAGTCGGCGGCGATGGCCCGCACGCGCGGCCATTGTGTTGGTAGGGACTCGGCTTTTGTCAGTTATGGTGGTGCTGTTCCCACTCCCGCTGCCTTTGGAGCCGATTCGTGCTGCAATCTTCGTACAGTTGGTCACGGCGATATTTTTTCTCGTTCTCATCGAGCAGCTGTATCGCTTGCTTCCAGTCGAGTCGCGCTGGGGTTTAAAGCCTTTTTGCCTCGCTGTCGCCGCAGCATCGGTGTTCGATCTTTACCTCTTCGCCGATGCGTTCCTGTTTGGTGTCATTGATCGCGATATATGGAGCATCCGTGGCATGGCGCATGCGCTGGTGTTGCCGTTGATTGCGATATCGGCCGCTCGTGTGCCTGGTTGGGAGATTCGCCTAGCGGTATCGCGTGACTTGATGTTTCATTCAACGGCACTTGCGGTGTCGGGTTTGTACTTGTTGATTGTCGCTGGCGCCGGCTATTACGTGCGCTATTTCGGTGGCGATTGGGGTCGTGCATTGCAGGTGACGCTCCTGTTTGCGGCCTTGCTACTACTAGGTATCGTGGTGCTGTCTGGAGCGCAGCGCGCGCGCTTCAAGGTGCTGCTGAACAAGCACTTGTTTCCGTATCGATACGATTACCGGGCCGAATGGCTCAAGTTTACCAACGCCTTGTCCGCGTCGAACGACAAGCGTGATCTCGGTCAGGCGGTAATTTCAGCGTTGGCTGATTTGGTCGAGAGCGCGGGTGGTGGCATGTGGCTCGACAACGGGCAGCGTCGGTTCGTCATGCGGGCGCGCCTGAACACGCCAGAGTCAACGATTGAAGAATCGCTTGATGGCGAGTTTTGTCGGTTTCTCGCTGATCAAGGTTGGGTGTTCAACCTTGAAGAATATAGAATGCGGCCGAAAACTTACGGCAATCTGATGCCACCCAAATGGCTGTCAGAGATGCATGGTGCTTGGCTGGTCGTACCGATGATTGCGGGTACCTCCATGATTGGATTCGTTGTTCTGCTAGCGCCACGGACGCCGGTCGAGATTAATTGGGAGGTTCTTGACCTTCTCAAAACTGCGCAGAGCCAAGCGGCCAGTTACATCGCGCGCATGCAGACTGCGGAGGCCCTCATTGATGCGCAAAAATTTGATGCGTTCAATCGCATGTCGGCCTTCGTTGTCCATGATCTCAAGAACCTCGTCGCGCAATTGTCGCTCATGCTCAAGAACGCCGAGCGTCATCGTGAGAATCCAGAGTTCCAGGCGGATATGCTTGAAACCGTTGCGCACGCTGAGAAGAAGATGCGTGATCTCATGCTGCAATTGCAGAACAAGACGACAATCGAGCGTGATCGTGTTGTCGAACTGGGCGGATTGCTGGAGCGCATTGGAAAGCAACGCGAGCATATGGAGCCGGTCGTAAAGTTGGCCCTGGATGACGCGCCATTATGGGTTCGCGCGAATCCGGAGCGCCTCGAACGGGTCGTCGGACATATCGTGCAAAATGCCCTCGACGCAACGCAGGGGGCTGGTATGGTGAATGCATGCCTGCGCCAGTCCGAAGATACAGCCGCAGTAATCCAAGTGCGGGATGCAGGGTGTGGCATGAACCCGGAGTTCATTCGAGACAGATTGTTTAAACCGTTTCAGTCGACCAAACGAAACGGCATGGGCATCGGTCTGTTCGAGGCCCGACAGTATCTGCGCGAGCTAGGGGGGGATATTCAGGTCGTCAGCAAGCCTGGCGAAGGGACGACCATGGAGTTAAGACTCCCCTTGGTGCAGGGGCCTGTATCTGAATCACTCGACGAGCGTTCATGATCGACAAACAACGTACATTGCTAGTGGTGGAGGACGATCCGGCATTGCAGAAGCAAATGCGCTGGGCGTTTGGCGATTTCGAGACCCTCCTAGCTGCCGATCGTGAGAGCGCGATTGCGCAACTGCGTCGCTATGAACCCGCAGTCGTCACGATGGATCTGGGATTGCCGCCGGAACCTGATGGGGTCGGAGAAGGTTTCAGTTTGCTACAGGAGATGCTTTCCTTGGCGCCCGACACGAAGGTGATTGTACTTACCGGTCAGCATGATCGTGAGAACGCAGTGAGGGCCATTGGTTTAGGCGCTTACGATTTTTTTGCCAAACCGTTCGAACCGGAGCTTCTTACGCTGACCGTAGAGCGCGCGTTTCGCATGTATGATTTGCAACGCGAGAACGCCGAGTTACGTGGGGCCAGCGACGCGGCACTCAATGGTGTGCTGACACGTGACGCAGGTATGCTGAAGGTATGTCGTACTGTTGAGAAGGTTGCATCGGCAAATAATGTCACGGTCGCACTTCTGGGTGAAAGCGGTACGGGCAAGGAAGTGATGGCACGCGGGTTGCATGCCCTGTCGTCACGAGCAAAAGAGCGCTTTGTAGCAATCAACTGCGCGGCAATCCCGGACACGCTGCTGGAATCAGAGTTGTTCGGGTACGAGAAAGGCGCATTCACAGGTGCCGTCAAGCAGACGCTCGGTAAGATTGAGGTGGCAGACAAGGGCACGCTGTTTCTAGATGAAATCGGTGATTTGCCAATGCCGCTGCAGGCAAAACTGTTGCGTTTTCTTCAGGAGCGCGTAATCGAGCGTATTGGCGGTCGATCCGAAATTCCGGTTGATGTGCGTGTCGTCTGCGCGACGCACCAGAATCTGAAGCGACTGATTGAGGAAGGTGGCTTCAGGGAGGATCTCTACTATCGATTGGCCGAGATCGTCATTGAAATCCCACCTTTGCGTGACCGGCCAGGCGACGCAAGCCTGCTCGCGCACGTTTTTGTGCAGCGCTACGCCGAAGAAAATGGGCGTGGCTCCATGCGTTTGTCAGAAGATGCGGTCAGTGCCATCGAGTCTCACGACTGGCCTGGTAACGTTCGCGAGCTTGAGAATTGCGTAAAACGTGCAGTTATCATGACGGATGGCAATCGCG
>CBDTZF010000345.1:0-3186 GCA_965364825.1 uncultured Rhodocyclaceae bacterium
AGATGCGCACCAACGTGCCGCACATCTTCGCCATCGGCGACATCGTCGGTAACCCCATGCTCGCCCACAAGGCAGTGCATGAGGCGCACGTAGCCGCTGAAGTGGCGGCGGGCGAGAAGTCGGCCTTCGACGCGACGGTGATTCCGGGCGTGGCTTACACCCATCCGGAGGTCGCGTGGGTGGGTTACACCGAGGCGCAGGCCAAGGAAGAAAAGCGCAAGGTGGAAGTGGCCAAGTTCCCCTGGGCCGCATCCGGGCGGGCGATTGCCAACGGCGCCGAGTACGGCTTCACCAAGCTGATTTTCGATGCCGAGACGCACCGCATTATCGGCGGCACGATCGTCGGACCCTCCGCGGGCGACATGATCAGCGAGGTCTGCCTGGCGATCGAGATGGGCGCGGACGCAGTGGATATCGGCAAGACCATCCACCCGCACCCGACCCTGGGCGAATCGGTCGGCATGGCCGCCGAAGTGGCACACGGCAGTTGTACCGATCTGCCGCCAATGCGCAAGAAGAAGTAGCGGCACGCGCCTTCGCCACTCCGGCGAGGCGCCGCAGCAAGAGAAACGGCGACCTGCGGGTCGCCGTTTCTCTTGCCAGCTTCACAAGTCAACGCGAAGCTGAATGGTGGAAGGCGCGCAGCTTTTGCACCCAACGATTCGGCCGGGCCGGTCGACGACGATTCTCGTAGGGTGACAATAGGCGCAGCCGTATTGCACGATTCCACGGTTGTACTGTGCAATGCCTGCAGATTTTGCACCCTACGTACCGTTGACTTGGGAAACGGCGACCTGCGGGTCGCCGTTTTTCTGCTTGCCCGAAATGCATGCCTCGGGCAATCGACATAAAACTGATTCATATCAAGCGCCAGCGCGGAAATGCCCGCCTCCGCACTATCACATAAGTGACATTACGTATTCACGGCGGCCACACTTTGACGGACTATGATTTCGCCCATGAAGTGAACACGGGCGCGAGATGGTCAACATGGTCATTCGCCTAATTGAGTCAGGTCGTCACCAACGATCGGACGTCGGACCAAACGTAGTGGAGGAGTGTTTATGCGCAAGCATGTAATCGCAGTTGCAGCGGCTCTCGTACTTGCCGGGCAAGCCGGCATCGCCCAGGCCGATTGTGACGCTGGTGAGGAAGTGATCAAGTTCAGCCATGTCACCAATACCGACAAGCACCCGAAAGGCATTGCGGCCAATTTGCTCGCCGAGCGCGTGAACAAGGAAATGAACGGCACGGCGTGCATGCAGGTGTTCCCGAACTCCAGCCTCTACAACGACGACAAGGTGATCGAAGCCATGCTCAATGGCGACGTGCAACTGGCCGCTCCGTCGCTCTCCAAGTTTGAACGCTACACCAAGAAATTCCGCATCTTCGACCTGCCCTTCCTGTTTGACGATATCGATGCCGTCGACCGCTTCCAGAACTCGGCCGACGGCCAGAAGCTGAAGGACTCGATGCAGCGCCGTGGCCTGCAGGGTCTGGCCTTCTGGCACAACGGCATGAAGCAGCTGTCGGCCAACAAGCCGCTCATCAAGCCGGAAGATGCGAAAGGTTTGAAGTTCCGCGTGCAGGAGTCCGACGTGCTGGTCGCCCAGTTCGATCAACTCGGCGCCAATCCGCAGAAGATGGCCTTCAGCGAAGTGTACGGCGCGCTGCAGACCAAGACGATTGATGGCAGCGAGAACCCGTGGTCCAACATCTACGGTCAGAAGTTCTTCGAAGTGCAGGACGGCGTCACCGAAACCAACCACGGCGTGCTCGACTACTTGGTGGTCACCTCCACCAAATGGCTCGACGGCCTGAAACCGGAAGTGCGCGACCAGTTCCTCAAGATTCTCGACGAAGTCACTAAAGAACGGAACGAGGCGGTGAAGAAAGTCGATGAGGAAAACCGCCAGAAGATCGTTGAAGCCGGCACCGAGATTCGCACGCTCACACCCGAGCAGCGCCAGGCCTGGGTCGAGGCGATGAAGCCGGTGTGGAAGAAGTTCGAAGGTGACATTGGCGCGGACCTGATGCAGGCCGCGCTCGACTCGAACAAGAAGTAATCGCCACGGGGCGCTTCGGCGCCCCATTTGACGTCCGAATCATGCGCGGCGAGCGAGCCTCCCCGCGCATCTTTTTGGCCTGATAAAACCTTACGGAGCGGCACATGACTGAAGCACCAAACCGGCTCTCGCGCATCGTCGACAGTCTCGAAGAGACTTTCATCGCGGTCACGCTGGGGTTCATGACCCTCATCACGTTTGCCAACGTGGTGGCGCGCTATGTGTTCAACAGCAATATTTTATGGGGGCTCGAAGTCACGGTCGTGCTGTTCGCCTGGCTGGTGCTCGTCGGCGCGTCCTACGGCGTCAAGAAGACCTTTCACATCGGTGTCGATGTCGTCATCAACCTGATGCCTCCGCCGCTCAAGAAAGTTTTTGCCTTGCTCTCCGTGGCCGCGTGCCTGGTGTTTGCGCTGCTGCTGTTCAAGGGTTCGTGGGACTACTGGATTCCGTTCGCCACCGAACGGATCTGGATGGAGACCAACGACATCCCGGTGCCCGGCTTCCTCGCCTGGATCGGCCCGATCATCAACGAAGGCGAAGCCTACGAGAAGCTGCCGCGCTTCATCCCCTATTTCGCGCTGCCGCTCGGCATGGGCCTGCTGGTGATTCGCTTCATCGAGGCGGCATACCAGATTCTCACCAACCGTCGCGACTCGTTGATCGCTGCGCATGAAGTCGAGGAAATGATTGAAGAGTCGGTTCACGCACGAGCTCATGCCCACTCGCAACACGAACCGCATCCCACCGGCACCGCCAAAACCAACAACAATCGCAAGGAGCCGTGAGCGATGGCTATCCTGATTCTCTTCGGCATGGTCGTCGGCTTCATGCTGATCGGCGTGCCCATCGCCGTCTCGCTCGGCCTGTCGAGCGTGCTGTTCCTGATGATGCATTCGGACGCCTCGCTGGCATCTGTGGCGCAGACGCTATTTACCACATTCGATGGCCACTACACGCTGCTGGCGATCCCGTTCTTCATTCTCGCCTCGAGCTTCATGTCCACCGGCGGCGTGGCCAACCGCATCATCCGCTTCGCGATTGCGCTGGTCGGCTCCATCCGTGGCGGACTGGGCATCGCCTCGGTCATCGCTTGCATGATGTTCGCCGCCTTGTCGGG
>CBDTZF010000346.1:0-3166 GCA_965364825.1 uncultured Rhodocyclaceae bacterium
CGCGCGAGATGAGTGCGCCTTTCTCGAATCTTACTTCGAGCGGCACATTCCAATTCGTCGAGAATAGCGCCCTTCTTTACTTTTCTCTTGTTTGCCATATCATCCGCCGCCTTGTCTATTGCCTGATCAAGGATATAGGTAAGGTCCCCCGCGGAGGCGGCGAAGTGAATATTCAACAGCGCCCGAAGTCCCTCACCATCAACTCGATTGTGGGTAGGCGGCCTGTGCTGTGACGCTAGTAAACTTTGCGCCTGACGAATCGAACTATCTAAAGCGGGCCAAGCAGCCTCGATTCTCTTTGATAACTCGTCTTCTGGAACTGCACGTTCTGGGCATCCTATCTGTAACGCCTTTACGAGATCGATGGTCCCTTGTCGAGTGGAACTCTTGCTTTGAAAATCCGCCAAAGGCCCGGTGACCTTCTCGGGTGGAGTGTCAAGCAGATATGGACAAATCTTCCCATCAGACAGTATTGCGCTCAGCGCGCCTGTTTCGAACAGCACCCACGGGCTATGCAACGTTTCCCAATTCGCGCAAACAATTCCAAAACCGGAAGAATTAATGGCCGAGCGTAGCTGCCCCCTCCAAGCGGCGCCCGCCGCTATATCAACCTTCGAAACCCATGGCTTCCAATTGCCGTTCACTTCGGTAAGAAACGATCGCAGCGAAATCGCGACCGATTCCGAAGCGCGAGATGACCAGCTAATAAATATTTTCATTGGGCCATGAATTACCGAAATGACGAAGGTGAGGCATCGCGCAGCGAAGCCCAACATTCATCAATTGTAGCCCGGAGAAAGCGCAGCGGAATCCGGGATTCATCGGTTGCCGGACGGCCAACCCCGGATTCCGGCCTGGGGCCTGCATCCGGGCTACGATCATGACGCTCAACGATGCATTGCGTTCAATTGCCTCGCGATGATGTCGTGGTTGAGCCACAGGACGGGGCCGCTGGGGGCGGAGGATTCATGGAATATCAGGGGGCCGGTGGCGTCGAGGACGAGGTGGCTGAGGTGGTCGGTGATGAGCGCCTTGCGGTCTTTGTGCTGGCGCACGATGGCGTCGGAGGTGCCGATCATCAGCTCGGCGAGGGCTTCGCTGTTGGGCATGGGCCAGGCGGCGAAATCGCGGAAGCCTTTCATTACCGTGCTGGTGTGAAAGTCATCCACCATCTGCAATACGGATTCAAGCGAGACCCCGTCCTGCAGTAGTTCGGCGCAGGCCTGCCATTGCGCATCGGCCCAGGCGCCGCCGTCTTCCTTTTTGAGCGCATGCAGTAGCGAGATGAGCGGCAGTTCGACGCCGACGAAGATGTCCGAGGAGTTGGTGCGGATCTCGGGGCAGTTATAGACCGTCGCCTCGACGCCCTTGTCCCATGCCGCTTGCGCGATGCGTTCGAGCCGCATCTTGGCGTAGCCCTGGGTGTAGTTGGTGTAGGTTTGCCACTGGTATTCGCCGTCGATGAGCACTTCGTTGCCGTGATAGCCGTAGGCGGAGTAACACACCTGACCGCCCGCAGCTTCGATGCGGGTGCGGATCGCCATGCTGGCGTCGATGAGGTGACCGAAGGTGTTGGCCGACACTTCGTCAAAATTGGCGAGAATCAGCTTGCCCAGATCGCTGTCGAGCAGCACCTGCGATGACATGAAACGGTCGCCGCGACCCTTGTAGATGCGGTTGGCGATCGCCAGAAAGACTTTCGCCTTGGGAATGCCGCCGGCCATGGTGTGAGCGAAGAAAACGTTGCAGCCGTCGGGAATCAGGCCGTCGACGCGGTGCATGACGTCGGCCACAGTGTCCTTGAAGCGCTTGATGCCGATCTCGCGGCACTGCTCGATGTGCGCCCAGTCAAGTTTGTCTTCGCTCCAGCTCTTGAGCGTGAATTTGCCAAGCAGGTCGGTCGGGGTCGGCTCGCCCGGTGGCGCGTCGAGGTCGAAGCCGGCCATCAGCGGCAGGTTGACAATCTTGCCGCCCAGATTCGCTTCCGCCTCGGCCAGTTCGGTGTCGGTGAGCGGGCGCAGCGCATTGTTCTCGTCGCGGCGGCCGACGGTGATGCCGACGAGCTGCATGCCCGCCTCGCGCGCCGCATTGACCAGCCCGTTGGCGTAGCCGCGGCCGAACAATTCGCCGAACAGCACGAATACGTCACCTTGATTGAAGCGGTGTGCTTGCGGCAGTTGGCGCAGGGGAATCGGCGAATCCATGGCGATGTTCTCCTCGAGGGCGAGTGTCTGGTGCGATGTGGGCGATTCTACCTTGCCGCACTGTGTCGCCGGAGGTGGCGGAAACCGCGGTCGGGCGGTGGGGACTGGGTCGAGGAGCGGCGAGTCTATTTGCCCCGGCGAGGCAACTACAGAAAACCCAGCCAGGCGCCCACGCCGATCATCAGCGTGCCCGCCACGCGATTGAGAATGCGCACATGGCCGGCCCCCATCAGGAAGCGTTTGAGCGAACGCCCGCCCGACGCGTAGAGCATCAGACAGACGAACTCGATCACCAGGATCACCAGCACCAACACGGCCAGTTGCGCCAGCAGCGGGCGCTGGGGATCGATGAAAGGCGGTAGCAACGCGATCATGAAAGCCCACGCTTTGGGATTGGCGATCGCAGCAACGAATCCCTGCACGGCAAGTTCCGCGGGCCGCGGCGGCGGTCCAGGCGCGTCACCGTCAACCCGGATGGACATGCGCCCTTTCGACATCCACAACTGCACGCCCAGAAACGCGAGGTAGGCGCCGCCGCCGACCTTGAGCACCGTCAGCGCCTCGGGATGCTGCGAAACGATCGCGGCGACGCCGAGCACCGCCGCGGCAGATACCGTGGCGACACCCAGCAACTCCCCGGCCATCATCGCCAGGGTCTTGCGCACGCCGATCGTCATCCCCAGGGTCAGCGCGAGCGTCATGCACAGGCCGGGGGTGAGCGAGACGACGAAGAAGGTGGGCACGAAAACGGCCATCAGCGTCAGGTCGACCATGGCGACTGATCCGGTAAAGACATCAAGACGATTTCCTTCATGGGTGCTCGCCTCCGATCCCGGCCGAAAATGGCGCGCGACGAAAATGCCTGAGAACGCGCCCTGGATCGTCAGCCAGCGTCCGGTCCATTCCTCGCCGAAGCCCGCAAGAGAATCTTCCGAGATTCAAATGGACGCGGGTAATAGCAC
>CBDTZF010000347.1:0-3162 GCA_965364825.1 uncultured Rhodocyclaceae bacterium
TCCTGCAAGGCCGTTCACGAATGTGAAAGAAAGCGATTTGACGGCCCCGCAGGGCTGGACTCATCAGGCCATCGGCGTGTCTCGCGCAACGGCTTTGGCGGGGCCTGATCAGCGACGATATTTGCAAGTGCAGCTCCGCGGCGAGCGGACAAAAAAGTGACCAGAAAACCGCCATCCTCTGGTTCTGCGACCGAGCACATACCTGCGCCTTGTGCCGTCCCGGTTCGTGGCGGAGCGTTATTCCTAATCAGGTCGCGCAATGGGGTGAGGTGGATCTATCCGCGCCTGTGCAGCGGTCGCGCGCCATCTGACGGCATCGGCCTGGCGAAAGGTGATGGACGTCAGCATGGCTTCGGAGAAGGCGGCTAGGTAACGGTTCGCGATAGCCCAGCGACGTCGCCCTTCATGCGCTCACCCTGGACATCGTGGCCAGGGCCGATGCGATCGATCGCCGGGATCTACTCGTCCTCGCCGTCGGTCGGTGCGCGCGGGGCGTGCCGCTGGTCGTGCTTCTCGAACACGTGGTCAAGCGCGCGTTCGAGCTTGCGCAGTGCGCCGTGAATCGCCTGATGCGCGGTATCGGCGCGATCCTTGACGACGACCGGCTCGCGCCCGGCCGGTCGCGCTTCGAGGGTGCAATGGATGTCGTCGGGCCCGCCCTTGATTGCGCCGTTGGCGTCGGCCACGTGGGCCTCGACGCGAGTGATTCGCTCGCCGTAATGGCCCAGTGCGTCATTCACGACCAATTCCAGGTGGTCCGACATGGCCTGGCGTCCATCGATGTGGGGGTCCGTGTTCAGCAGAATTTGCATGGTTCAGTCCAAGTGTTGTTGCGGATGAGCAGGCGGGGTTCGCCATCGGTCAGCGCGCGCCCTTGTGATCCTTCTGCCCACTGTTTTCGTGTCGGCCTGCGACTTCGCTTTCCTCGGCCTCGTCGGCCTTTGCCCCGGGCAAGTCTTCATCGCGCAATGGGGCGGGGTGGATGTATCCGCGCTTGTGCAGCGTGCCTGTAATGCGCCTGGTCTTGGGGGGTGTCTTAGCCTTGCACGCATCACTCAGTCAGCAGACTTTCGTAGGGAATCTTCAATCCGTCGTGCAGTCGTTTGACCATGCGCAGACTGAGCGGTCGCTTTCGGTTGAGTACCTCTGAAACCCGGCCGCTCGGGCCGATGAAAGGCTCCAGGTCACGAGGGGTTAGTCCTTCTTGCTCCATCCGAAACTTGATGGCCTCCACGGGATCGGCCGGGCCGAAGTTGTAGTGCTTGCTCTCGTAGGCCTCGACGAGTGTGACCAGGACGTCGCGCTCGTCAGCCTGCGCAGTGCCCTCGTCGGCCTGGAAAATCTTCTCCAGGCGGCGGAATGCCTTCTTCAGGTCGTCATCGTTTCGGATCGGCTTAATAGTCATTCACGCTCTCCACGTCGATGCGGTCGTACTGCGCATGCGTCCCGACGAACTTTATCCATACGATCCCCGCCTGGTACTGAACTTCGACCACGAGCCGGTACTTGTTGCCGCCTACGTTGAATACCACCCGGTTATTGCCGCAGATGCTCGCGCTGGCGAACCGATCCCTGATGTCCTGCGGGGTGCGCCAAATCGCCTTGAGTGCCTCGTCATGCCAGCTGTGCAGCGGGCCGCGCGCATCGGCGCAACCCGGGCGCTCCCAGAACCTCTTCAGGCTGCTCTTGGCGATGACCCTCATTCCAATCAGTGTCTCCCGTTTCGGGAGGACTGTCAATGGCAAGGTCGACGAATCCAGGCTGAGCAGCGCGGCGTGGCTGTCGCCGCGCGCCTGCCGTCGACTCAGCCTGAGCCAGCGCCAGCGCCAGCGCCGAATTGAGCGCCGCAGAGCGCCAGCGTGTGCTGCGCGATCATCAATTCCTCGTTGGTGGGGATGACCCAGACCGACACGTCGCTGTCGGCCGTGGAAATGCGCGGCCCACCTGCGGTGTTCGCCGGCGCGTCGAGCTTCACGCCCAGCGAGGCCAGCTTGCCGCACAGTGCCGCGCGCAGCGGCGCGGAGTTTTCGCCGATACCCGCGGTGAACACCAGCGCATCCAGACCGCCGAGCACGGCGGTGTAGGCACCGACGTACTTCGTCATCGCATAGACGAATTGCGCTACCGCCGCAATGGCCCGCGGATCGACACTGTCCTGAAGCTCCCGCATGTCGCCGCTGATGCCGGATAGCCCGAGCAGGCCCGAGCGTTCGTAGAGCATCTTCTCCAGCGTGGCATCGTCGAAGCGCTTGCTGCGCAGCAGGTAGAACAGCGCAGCCGGCGGCACGTCGCCCGGGCGCGTCGCCATCGGCAGACCGGACAGGGCACCAAAGCCCATCGTGGTCTCGACGCTGCGGCCGTCGAGCATGGCGCACAGGCTGGCGCCGCCGCCGAGGTGCGCGACGATCACGCGCCGCGCCTGCACGGCGAATTTCGGTAGCTGCCGGCTGATGTAGTCGTAGGAGATGCCATGGAAGCCCCAGTGGCGCACCCCGGCATCGCGCACGTCCGCCGGCAACGCATAGGTCTGGGCCACCTCGGGCATCGTGCGATGGAACGAGCTGTCGAAGCAGGCCACCTGCGGCAGACCCGGGAACGCGTCGGCGAAGGCGCGGGCGCCGGCGATGTTGAAGGGCTGGTGCGACGGCTCCATTGTCACCAGCGAGTCCAGGTAGTCGAGCACCTCGCCGTCGATCAGCACCGGCGCGTCGAATCGCGTTCCGCCGAGCACGACGCGATGGCCGGCCGCGACGATCTTCGTATCGGCAAGGTGCGCTTCCAGCCAGCTGATGACGTATTTCAGCGCGGCTGCGTGGTCGATCGCATGGCCCTCGCCCCATTCATGCGTGTCCAGCGGCTTGCCGGCGCCGTCCTTGACGACGAAGTGCGGGTCGCCCTGCATGCTGTCGATGCGGCCCACGCGAAGCAGGGACAACGCCGTCGCCGGGTCCGCCGGCGGGTCCACCCCATAAGCACCGAACTTCAGGCTGGTGGAACCGGAATTGAAGACGACGATGGCTTGCTTCATCGCCGCTTACTCCGCCACTTCCGGCTGCAGGATCGTCGGATCGCGCGCCAGTGCATCCGCATAGAGCACGGCCGCGGCCGCCGAGAAGAGGCGCGCGGCCGCGGTGTCGGCGCGGCTCGTCAGGATCACCGGCA